>NZ_NRDQ01000099.1 GCF_002878455.1 Janthinobacterium sp. AD80 | reverse complement strand
CCGTGGCGGCCGGCCTGGCGCCAGCGGCCACCGGCACCGACACGGGCGGCTCGATCCGCCAGCCTGCCGCTTTTTGCGGCATCACCGGCATCAAGCCGACCTATGGCCGCGTCTCGCGCTTCGGCATGATCGCCTTTGCCTCGTCTCTGGATCAGGGCGGCCCGATGGCCCGCTCGGCCGAAGACTGCGCCCTGCTCCTGAGTGCCATGGCCGGCTTCGACGAGCGCGACTCGACCAGCCTGTCGCCGGAACAGGGCGGCGTGGCGGAAGATTTTTCGCGCAGTCTTGATGCCCCCCTCACGGGATTGCGCATCGGCGTGCCGCGCGAGTATTTCGGCGAAGGCCTGGCCAAGGACGTGGAAGCGGCCGTGCGCGGCGCGCTGGCGCAATATGAAAAGCTGGGCGCCACCCTGGTCGACATCTCGCTGCCGAACACCGCCCTGTCGATTCCCGCCTACTACATGATCGCCCCGGCAGAAGCATCGTCGAACCTGTCGCGCTACGACGGCGTGCGCTACGGCCACCGCGCTAGCGAGTACAAGGACTTGCAGGACATGTACAAGAAGTCGCGCGCCGAAGGCTTCGGTCCCGAAGTGCAGCGCCGCATCATGGTCGGCACCTACGTGCTGTGCCACGGCTACTACGACGCCTACTACCTGAAGGCGCAAAAGATCCGCCGCCTGATCGCGCAGGATTTCGACGCCGTGCTGAATGGCCCGTACGCCGTCTGCGACGTCATCATGGGACCGGTTGCGCCAACAGTCGCCTGGGACCTGGGCGACAAGACGGACGACCCGGTAGCGAACTACCTGGCCGACATCTACACCCTGTCGACCAGCCTGGCCGGCCTGCCCGGCATGTCGATCCCGTGCGGCTTTGGCGAAGGTGAAAAGAACGGCAAGCGCCCCGTCGGCCTGCAAATCATCGGCAATTATTTTGGCGAAGCCAGGCTGCTGAACGTGGCCCACCAGTTCCAGCTGGTGACGGACTGGCATACGCGCGCTCCAGGCAACGCAACTGCCGGCATCTAAGAACACACGCGCCGCCCAGGCGGCGCCAACAAAAATAAGCGAGAACACTATGCAATGGGAAGTCGTCATCGGTCTTGAGAACCACGTGCAGCTCACGACCGAATCCAAAATTTTCAGCGGTTCGCCGATCAAGTACGGCGCCGACGCCAACACGCAAGCGAGCCCCGTCGACCTGGCGCTGCCAGGCGTGCTGCCCGTGATGAACAAGCAGGCCGTCGACCGCGCGATCCGTTTTGGTTTGGCCGTGGGCGCCACCGTGGCGCCGCAGTCGGTCTTCGCGCGCAAGAACTATTTTTATCCGGATTCGCCGAAGGGCTACCAGATCAGCCAGTTCGAGGACCCCGTCGTCATCGGCGGCGCCCTCACCTTCGGCTACGAAAAGGATGGCGAGTTCGTCACCAAGACGGTCAACCTGACGCGCGCCCACCTGGAAGAAGACGCCGGCAAATCCCTGCATGAAGACTATGCGGGCATGAGCGGCATCGACTTGAACCGCGCCGGCACGCCGCTGCTGGAAATCGTCTCGGAACCGGAGATCCGCAGCGCCGCCGAAGCCGTTGCCTACGCCAAGGCGCTGCACTCGCTGGTCATGTGGCTGGGCGTTTGCGACGGCAACATGCAGGAAGGCTCGTTCCGCTGCGACGTCAACGTGTCCGTGCGCCCCGTCGGCCAGAAGGAATTCGGCACCCGCTGCGAGATCAAGAACCTGAACTCCTTCCGCTTCATCGAAGAAGCCGTGCACGTCGAAGTGCGCCGCCAGATCGAACTGATCGAAGACGGCGGCAAGGTCGTGCAGGCGACGCGTTTGTACGATCCGGACCGCAAGGAAACGCGCGAAATGCGCAGCAAGGAAGACGCGCAGGATTACCGCTACTTCCCGGATCCTGACCTGCCGCCGCTGGTCATCTCGCAAGCGTGGATCGACACGGTCAAGGCCTCGATGCCGGAACTGCCTGCCGCCATGCGCGCCCGTTTCATCAGCGAATACGCGTTGCCGGACTACGATGCGCTGGTGCTGACGCAATCGAAAGCCATGGCCACCTACTTCGTTGCCGTGGTCGACAAGGCCGGCAAGGAAAACGCCAAGGCCGCCGCCAACTGGCTGATGGGCGACGTGGCGTCGACCCTGAACCGCGAAGGCGTGGACCTGGACGACGCTCCCGTCTCTAGCGCGCAACTGGCCGCCATGCTCAAGCGCATCGCCGATGGCACCATCTCGAACAAGGCGGCAAAGGAAGTCTTCGCCGGCATGTGGGAAGCAAAATCGAACGACGAGAACCTGGTCGATACCATCATCGACGCCAAGGGCCTGAAGCAGATCTCGGACTCGGGCGCGCTGGAAGCCATCGTCGATGAAGTGCTGGCGGCCAACGCCAAGTCGGTGGAGCAGTACCGCGCCGGCAAGGAAGCGGCCATCAACGCGCTGATCGGCCAGGCCATGAAAGCATCCAAAGGCAAGGCCAACCCGGCCCAGCTGACGGAACTGCTGAAGGCCAAGCTGGCGGGCTAATTTTTCACCGCCCCCCAAAAAAAGACGCTGCGGCGTCTTTTTTTTCGCCTGCCGGCTTTACTCATAAACAAGCTTGTCTAGGTTTTACAGCATTGGCTGACAGGCATTTATAAGATACTGAAAATTAAAGTATACATTTTTGTCTACAAGGTTTACGCTAGCCATATTGAATTTCAGGCAAGAGGAAAACCGCATGGCCAAGACGCACGACATCCCGAAACCGACGGCGGCCGAACTCGATCTGCTGCAGGCGCTATGGCCGCTGGGCGCCGCAACGGCCAAGCAGGTGCACGAAGCGATGGCGCTGGCCAAGCCGGCCATCACCTACGGCACCGTGCTGCGCCTGATGCAGATCATGCATACCAAGGGCTTGCTGATCCGCGACGAAAGCCAGCGCTCGCATGTGTATGCGCCAGCGCAGGCGCAGGACAGCCTGCAGACCAATCTGCTCAAGGAACTGATGCAGAAAGCCTTTGCCGGTTCCGCCAAGGCGCTGGTGCTGGCGGCGCTGCGCACGGGCGTGTCGCGCGCCGAACGCGAGGAAATTGAAAAAATGCTCAAGGACGATCAGTCATGAGCGGCTTCGTGCAGGCCCTGGGCTGGACCCTGCTGCACTTCCTGTGGCAGGGCATCCTGATCGGCTGCGCCACGGCGCTGGCCTGGGCCGCCCTGCGCAATGCCCGTCCGGAAGCGCGTTATGCGCTTGGCTGCGGCGCCCTGCTGGCCTGCCTGTGCTGGCCACTGGTGGGACTGTCTCTGCGCCTGGCCAGCGGCGACGCGGCCAGCCCCGCATTTGCCGGCTCCCGGCTCTCCACAACGCTGCTGGCCCCCGACGGCTTGCCCGGCCTGCACACGGCGCTGAGCGTCATCGTCAGCGTCTGGGCGCTGTGCGCCGCCGTACTGGCCTTGCGCATGGCGCTCGGCATGCTGTGGATAGCACGCAGCGCCAGCCAGTCCGGCGCCACGCATACGGCATGGCAAACACGCCTGGCGCAGATGGCGCAAGCGGCGGGCGTGACGCGGGCCGTGCGGCTGCGCGTGCTCGATGGTATCGCCAGCCCTGTCACGGCCGGCATCTGGCGCCCCGTGGTGCTGGTACCCGCCGCGCTGATCACGGGCATGCCGCCCGACTTGCTCGCTGCGCTGCTGGCACACGAGCTGGCGCACATCCGCCGCCACGATTACTTGGTCAACCTGCTGCAAAACGCCATCGAGGCGCTGCTGTTCTTCCACCCTGCCGTCTGGTGGATTTCACGCGGCGTGCGCCTGGAACGCGAACATATTGCAGATGATTTCGCAGCAAGACAACTGGGCGAACCGCGGCGTCTGGCTCTTGCACTCTCGGAACTGGAACGTCTCCAGTTCTCAACCCACCACCTGGCCCAGGCGGCCAACGGAGGAGATCTTATGTCACGTATCAAACGATTGCTGCGCCCCGCACCACCGACCCTGAACTGGAAGGCGGCCGTGCCGCTGCTGGCACTGGCGGGCGCTTGCCTCGGCATCTATGGCCAGGCTGTCGCTTCTGCCAGCGCACCGGTACTGGAGCGCCGTCCCATCATCGACTTTGGCGTCTGCGGCAAACCCGTCTACCCGGCCGCATCGCTGCAGGCGAAGGAAGTGGGCACGGTCAACATGTCCTTTGATGTCGATGCCACCGGCAAGGTGCAAGGATCGAGCGTGGTCAAAAGCAGCGGCCATCCGGCCCTCGACGAGGCGGCGCGCACCGGCATTGCCAAGTGCACGTTCAAGCCGGCCCTGGCTGGCGGCAAGCCGGTCAGCGCCAGCGTCAAGGTGCAATACGTCTGGCGCCTGAACTAATGTCTGTGCGGCGGCATCGCTGCCGCCGCCCGCTTGCGGGTATGATCATGGATTCTTCCACGCACCCGTGAACACGCCATGAACAAGATCAAAACCGGCCTGGTCGGCTACGGCTTTGCCGGCTCCACCTTCCACGCTCCCGTCCTGTCGGCCATCGACGCCCTGGAACTGACGGCCGTCGCCTCCAGCAAGCCGGAACTCGTGCACAAGGATTGGCCGCAGGCCACCGTGTACGCGCAACCGGCGCAGCTGTTTGCCGATCCATCGATCGAACTGGTGGTCATCGCCGCGCCCAATGAAGCCCATTACAGCCTGGCGCTGGCTGCCCTGCAGGCGGGAAAACACGTGGTGGTGGACAAGCCCTTCACCATTTCCAGCCTGGAGGCGCAGACCCTGATCGCGCTGGCGCAAGAACGCAAGCTGGTGCTCAGCGTGTACCACAACCGCCGCTGGGATGGCGACTTCCTGACCCTCAAAACGCTGCTGGCGCAGGGCACCTTGGGCCGCATCGCCAGCGTCGAATCGCATTTTGACCGCTTCCGCCCCGAGATCCGCCAGCGCTGGCGCGAGTCCGCCGCACCGGGCGGCGGCTTGCTGTACGACCTGGGACCGCACATGCTGGACCAGGCCACGCAGCTGTTCGGCATGCCGGAAAAACTGTACGCCGACATCGCCCTGCAGCGCGATGGCGCGCAAGCTGTCGACTACATGCACATCGTTTTGTACTATGAGCGGCTGCGCGTGGTGCTGCAGGCCGGCTGCCTGGTGAAGGCGCCGACGGCGCGCTTCGCCGTGCATGGCGACAAGGGCAGTTTCGTGAAATTCGGTCTCGATCCGCAGGAAGATGCATTGAAGGCGGGCGGCAGGCCGGGCCAGGCCGGCTGGGGCGTCGATCCCGTGCGCGGTGCGCTGCACCTGGGTACGCAGCCGGATGGCCAGTTCGCGCACCTGGACATGCAGGCCGGCCGCTACCAGGATTTTTACCAGGGCATGGCCGATGCCATCCGTCATGGCGCAGCGGCGCCCGTGGCAGCCGAAGATGCGGCGGCGACGATACGCCTGATCGAACTGGCCCTGCAAAGCGCCGCCGAGGGCCGCGTGCTCGCGGTGCGCTGACGGTATGACAGCTGGCCGGACTCAGTTGATGACGAAGGCCAACACCACGGCGCCCAGCGCCAGCATGGCCAGGCCGCAAATGAACACCAGCTCGCCCCACCATTCGTAGCGCAGGCACGACTGGCCGGGGCGCAGCGACAAAAAGGACAGCACGGCGCTGACGAGAAACACGATGGCGTCGACGGCCAGCAGCTTGTCGATCACCACCCGCACGTCGCCACGCGGCGCCAGGTGGCCGATCGACAGCACGGTCATGCATACGCCGATCATCGTCGCCGAGGTGGGCAGGATATGTGCCGACAAGCCGCGCGCCGGCAGGCCCCGTTCGGGCGCCTTGCCGTCGCCTGGCATCAGGATTGGCCCTGGTTCGTTCCCGCCGGCCAGACCAGCTCCACGCGCGCGGAACTGCCAGCCTTGATTTGCACCTTGCGTTCCAGGGTCTTGCCCACCAGGGTAGCGCGCAGGCTGTAGCTACCCGGCGGCAATTTCGCCAGCAGGAAGGGGCCGCTGGCTGTCGTTTCCAGCACCGGTGCGCCCTTGGCATCATGAATCTCCAGCTTCACGTCGGAGGCAAATTCCGCCTTGCCCGCCGCCTGCACGGAAAACACCAGGCTCAATGGCCAATGCCGGCTGGCGCCCTTGATGGCCGTCGATTCCTCGAGGCCGATGCCGCCGCTCAGGTATTCCACCGCCCCGCTCTTCTGCACGGGCGGCAGGGCGCTGTCGGTCTGCGCGTGGGCGCTGCTCGCCAGCAGGAATCCCGCCGTGAACATCGCCGTCATCAAGCCCGGGATACCGCGTCTGTTTGGTGCCATCTCACTCTCCTTGCGTCGATTGAATCAAGATAGGAAGCGCAGCTTAAACAGGACTTAGACCCACATCAGCGCCGGCGCATGGCCTCGGCGATCTTCTGGTCCGTCTTGTACTGGCTCAGTGCATACACGGCCCAGATCGTGGCTGGCAGCCAGCCGATTACGGTAATTTGCAGGATCAGGCAAATGATGCCGGCGATCGGACGGCCGATCGTGAAAAAGGTCAGCCAGGGGAGTATCAGGGCAATCAGCAAGCGCATCGTTCGTTCCTTCAGTATGCCCCAGTGCCGCGGGGTCCGGGCCGGCATGCGCCGGCGGTCAATTCAGTCAGGTCGATTATAGCGATCGATTATAGCGATACCGGGCACCTCAAGCTGCCGCTGGCGCCAGCAGTTTCTCCATCCAGGCCAGGATGGCGGCAAAAATCGTGTCGCGGTTCACTTCATTGAAATTCTCGTGGTAGTTGGCCGGATAAAAATGGTAGTCGAGCAGGCCGTCGGGCACGCTGCGCAGCATGCTTTCCGTGGCGCGGCTGTTGGCCAGCTTGTCGTCGCCCGCCACCACGGCGAACAGGGGGAAGCGCCAGCCGGACAAGCCGCCGGCCAGCTCCTTTTGCGCCGATGTCAGGGCGTGGGCAAAGCGCACCGACGCTTCGCTGGCGCGGATGCCATCGCGCTCGTCCTGGAAATGGCGCGCCGTGATGGTCTGGTCGTGCGTCAGCAGCATGGTCAGATTCCCCAGCGGGACCTTCATCGTGGGAAAGCGCCTGGCCAGCCAGCCCGACAGCATTTGCAGCACCTTCGGCACGGGGATCGCATTCACGTAATATGGCGACGACAGAATAAAACCCTTGATGGCCGGGTCGCCCGCGAAACGCCGCAGCCCCAGGTGCGTGGCGATCAGGCCGCCCATGGAGTGGCCCATGACGAAAATTGGCAGGCCCGGATACGTGGCCTTGACCCAGGCGAGGAACAGTTCCGCGTCGTCGAGGAAGGCCTCGAACGAGGGAATGTCGACCTTGCGCTTGCCATCGTGGCCCACCATGTCAAAGCTGACCGTGGCGATGCCGTGCTGGCGGAAGTACAGCGCCGGCGTGACGTAGTCGCCCGCATGCGCCATGCCGCCGTGGATCGCCAGAATCACCGCGCGTGGCTGCCTGGGTGCTGGCGGCTGCCAGATGTGGATGGGCCGCTCGACCTGGTCGCTGCACAGCAGGCTGGCCATCTTGTCTTCAGAAAAACGCATCGCTGCTCCTGTCATGCCCTGTCACGCCTTCAGATGTTCGATCAACTGGCGCGCGTACAGGGGTAGTTCGCTGAACTGGCGTACGCAGATGGTGAGATTGCGTACCGACCAGGGATCGGATAATTCCATGCAGCGCAGCGCCATCGTCTGCTGGCAGCGGTTTGCCGCCGCCAGCGGCACCACGCTCACGCCCACGCCGCTGGCCACCATGCGGCAGACGGCATCGAAGCTGCGCAGGCGCACGCGCACCTTCAAGGGGCGGCCCAGGCGCGCCGCGTGCATGCCCAGGTACTGCTGCATCGCGCTGTCGTCGGCCAGGCCGATGAAATCGTGATCGAGCACGCTGGCAAAATCGACGACGCCATCCTGGCCCAGGGCGCGGTGATGCACGCCATCGGCCGCCGCGATCGCCACCAGCCGGTCGGGGCGGAACAAAAAAGTCTGCAAGCCGCGCATGTCGACCGAATCGGAAACGATGCCCATGTCGGCCAGTCCTTCCGAGACGGCCTTGACGATATCGTAACTGAGACGCTCTTCCAGGTCGATGGTCAGGTTCGGATGGCGGTCGAGAAAAGCACCGAGCGCCTCGGGCAAAAATTCGCTGAGCGCCGCCGTATTGCACAGCAAACGCAGCTGCCCCTTCAGGCCGCGCGCAAATTCGCCCAGCTCGCCGCGCATTTTCTCCATTTGTATGAGCACCAGGCGCGCGTGATGCAGCAGGGTCTGGCCCACCGGCGTCGGTTCCACGCCGCGCCGTCCGCGCAGCAGCAGCGGCATGCCCAGCATCTCTTCCATGCCGCGCACGCGCGCGCTGCTCGACGCCAGCGCCAGATGGCTGCGCGCGGCGCCCGCCGTCAGGCTGCCCGCTTCCACCACATTCACAAACAGCTGCAAGTCGACCAGATCAAAGCGCATGGCGCCCTCCTTTTCCGCATCTTACCAGCCTTCGCTTTTTACATAGGCTGGCTCAGGATAATCCATCTTGGCGAAATCGCGCGCGGCGCGCAAAATCCATGCAAATTTACTCTGACATAAAAAGATGGACACTTCATTTTTGCTGGCCGTCGGTGCCAGCTTCATCGTAGCTGGCTTCGTCAAGGGCGTAGTCGGACTGGGGCTGCCGACGGTGGCCATGGGCACGCTCAGCCTCGTCATGGCGCCCGTGCAGGCGGCGGCACTGCTGATCGTGCCATCGATGGTGACGAATCTCTGGCAACTGGCGGCCGGCCCCGGCCTGCGTGCCTTGTTGCGGCGCCTGTGGCCCATGCTGGCCGCCGTCATGGCCGGCACCCTGGCGGGCGGCGCCCTGCTGCCGAAGGATGGCGGTGCCTGGCCCGTCGTCGCCCTGGGCGTGGCGCTGATGCTGTACGCGCTGGCCGGCCTGTTTTCGTTGCAGCTGCGCGTGCCGGCCCGCCACGAAGCGTGGCTGGGTCCCGTGATGGGCGCCGCGACAGGTCTGGTGACGGCCGCCACCGGCGTGTTCGTGATCCCCGCCGTACCGTATCTGCAGGGACTGGGCCTGGCGCGCGACGCGCTGATACAGGCGCTGGGCATGGCGTTTACCGTCTCGACCGTGGCACTGGCGGCCAGTCTGGCCCTACATGGCGACTTCAGCCTCGGCGCGGCCGGTGCGTCCGCGTATGCGCTGCTGCCGGCCCTGGCCGGCATGCTGGCCGGTCAATGGCTGCGCGGGCGCATCTCGCAGCAGGTGTTCAAACGGTGCTTTTTTGTCGGGCTGTTCGCCCTGGGCCTGCATTCGGCGTTGAAACCATGGCTGGCTTGATGCAGATCGATTGGCACGGCGACCACGCCTTGTGCGCATGGATCGATGGCCAGCAGGTGGCTATGCTCGACATCACCAGGCATGCGCATGGCGTGGGAGTAAATATGCTGTTCGTGAAACCGCCTTTCCGGCGGCGCGGCATCGGCGGGGCGCTGCTGCGGCGCTTGTTGCACGACCATCCGTCGGCCAGCGCCGCCTGCAGCGACCCGCGGCTGCGGGCACTGCTGGAAAATACGACGGTTTAAAGTGCTCAAGGCAAGGCGCAGCGCGGCAGACAGCACGCTAGTGCGGCAACGCGCTGCAACGCCGCCATGGCTACTTTAAATACCGTAGCGCGCGCGGTAGGCGGAAACGGCTTCCTTGTGCTGCAGCAGGTCCGGATCGGCGCCAGCGCCGTTCAGGTAGCCGAACAGATCGTCCAGATTGCCGATCGAAATGACGGGAATGCCGTACTGTTTCGATACTTCCTGCACCGCCGAACTTGGCGACAGCTGGCCATCCGGGCCGGAACGCTCCATGCGGTCCAGGGCGATCAGCACGGCGCATGGCTCGGCGCCGGCGGCGCGGATCATGTCCACCGATTCGCGCACCGAGGTGCCGGCCGAGATCACATCGTCAATGATGACGACTTTGCCATGCAGCTTGGCGCCGACGATGGTGCCGCCTTCGCCATGGTCCTTGGCTTCCTTGCGGTTGAAGGCGAACGAGGTATTGCGGCCCTTGCCGGCCAGCGCCACGGCGGTGGCCGACGCCAGGGTGATGCCCTTGTAGGCGGGACCGAACAGCATGTCGAATTCCACGCCCGAATCGAGCAGCGTCTGGGCGTAGAACTGCGCCAGCTCGGCCAGGGTGGCGCCGTCATGGAACAGGCCCGCATTGAAGAAGTACGGCGAGGATCGCCCGGCCTTGGTGGTGAACTCGCCGAACCGCAAGACTCCCTTGGATACTGAAAACGCGATAAACTGCTGGCGTAAATTATTCACATTAGCCTCATTTTTTAAAAGTGCCTGTATTTTAATCCGCGCGCACCGGCGAGACAATCGCCATGCCGCGCCCGCCGGCCCCGTCCAGCGCCCTTTCACTCTCAGCCTATGCCAAAAATTATCTCCGCCAACCTGAACGGTATCCGTTCCGCCGCCAAAAAAGGCTTTTTCAACTGGATGGGCACGCAAACGGCCGATTTCATCTGCGTGCAGGAATTGAAGGCGCAGCTGCCCGACATGACGCCGGAATTCCTCAATCCGCACGGCTACCACGGCCATTTCCACTACGCCGAGAAAAAAGGCTATTCGGGCACGGGCGTGTACAGCAAGGTGGAACCGGACGCCGTGCACATCGGCTTCGGCAGCCCGGAATTCGATGCCGAAGGCCGCTATGTGCGCTGTGATTTTGGCAAGCTGTCCGTCATTTCCGTGTACTGCCCGTCCGGTTCTTCCGGCCCGGAACGCCAGGAAGCCAAGTTCCGCTTCATGGAACTGTTCCTGCCGCACCTGCTGGAACTCAAGGCGCTGGGCCGTGAAGTGGTCATCTGCGGCGACTGGAATATCGCCCACCACGAAATCGACCTGAAGAACTGGAAAGGCAACAAGAAAAATTCCGGCTTCCTGCCCGAGGAACGGGCCTGGCTGACGCGCGTCTTCGACGAAGTCGGCTTTGTCGACGTGCACCGCGGCCTGGACAAGCGCGAAGACCAGTACACGTGGTGGAGCAACCGCGGACAAGCCTACGCGAAGAACGTCGGCTGGCGCATCGACTACCACGTCGCCACGCCCGGCATCGCCGCCCAGGCGCATACGGTCAGCGTCTACAAGGACGAGCGTTTTTCCGACCATGCACCGTTGATCATCGATTACACGATCAAGGGCTGATCTTTGACACGTCGCGGGTGGTGTCGGCTTACGCGCTTCGCGCTAAGCCGACCTACGCCTGCTCTACCGTAGGTCGGATCAGGTGGGGCCGCCGAGGCCGCAGGGCCGTAATCCGACAACATTGTTGGCCGCGCCAGTGGTGGCGTCGGATTACCCGAGCGTGCGCCGGCTTTCGAAATGCCGCGCCTCGCCCGTCAAAGGGTCGATGAAATCGATGGCCCGCGCCAGCAGCTGCAAGGGCTGCGACATGTCGTCGTCCTTGCACGGCCGCGCCACCGGATAAAACGCATCGTTGACGATGGGGATGCCCAGCGACGCCAGGTGCACGCGCAGCTGGTGCTTGCGGCCCGTGTGCGGATGCAAGCGGTACAAATTCACGTCGCCGCGCCGCTCGATCACGTCGATGACGGTTTCCGAATTGGCGTCGCCCTCTTCCTCGCGCATGAGGAAAAACTTGTCGCCGTCCACCATGCGGCTGCGATATGTAAACGGGAAATCACGGCCCGCCAGCGCGGGTGCCAGCGCCTCGTACGTCTTGTGCACTTCACGGCGCTGGAACAGCGACTGGTAGGCGCCCCGGCTGGCCACCTGGCGCGAAAAAATCACCACGCCGGCCGTTTCGCGGTCGAGGCGGTGGATCGGCGTCAGGTCAGTGCTGTCGAATTTTTTCTTCAGGCGCGTCAGCAGGGTCTCCTGCACGAAGCGCCCGCCCGGCGTCATCGGTAAAAAATGCGGCTTGTCGACCACCAGCAGGTGCTCGTCCTGGAACAGAATGGCTTCCTGGAAGGGAATCGGCGTTTCCCGCTCCAGCTCGCGGTAATAAAAAATGCGCATGCCGCGCCGGTACGCGCTGTCCGGGCCCAGCACGGTGCCGTCGCCACTGACCACTTCACCGCGCGCCATGCGGTCCTGCCATTGCGCGGCGCTGATCTGCGGATAGCGTTCGACAAGGAAGGCCAGCATGCCGGACCATTGCCCTTCCGGCAGCCACAGATAGCTGGGGGCGACGCCATCACGCATGGGCAACGGTGCGGCGGTGTGGCGGCTGGACATCCTAGCGCTGCGCGATGGCGGTGCTGCGGTACGGCGGCAAGGCGTTCACGCTGACGCCCTTGCTGCGCGCGTACAGCGGCAGCACTTGCGCCATGTGGCTGTTCATCTGCGAGATGCGGTCCTTGCCCGACGGGTGCGTCGAGAGGAATTCCGGCGGCGCGCCCTTGCTCACTGCCGCCATTTTCTGCCACAGCACCACGCCGGCGCGCGGGTCGAACCCGGCACGCGCTGCCAGATCCATGCCGATCAGGTCCGCCTCGCGTTCGTCGTCGCGCGAGAATTTCAGCATCACGCCCTGCGCCGCCATATTCGTGGCGGTGCTAGTGATGCTTGGATCAACGCCGAGCCAGGCCGACAGGCCGGCGCCGGCCAGCTTGGCGCCCACGGCGGCCAGGTTGCCCTTGCCCGCCTGCGCCTGCGAGTGTTCGCGCAGCGCGTGCGAGATTTCATGGCCCATGACGATGGCCACCTCGTCGTCGGTCAGATTCAGCTTGGTGATGATGCCGCTGTAAAAAGCGATCTGCCCGCCCGGCATGCAAAAGGCGTTGACCTGGTCGGAATTGAGCAGGTTGACTTGCCAGTTCCAGCTGGCCGCCGCCTCGTTCCAGCGCGTGGCGAACGGGATGATGCGCTGGGCGATGGCGCGCAAGCGTTTGACTTGCGGGTCGCTGTCGGGCACCAGCGCATTTTTTTCTTTCGCCTCGTTGACCAGCTGCGTGTATTGCTGCTTCGACTGTTCATTGAAATCGGCGCCGCCGGCAAAGATGCGCGAAGTCGACAAAGGACGCACCTTGATGCCATCCTGGACCGTCGCCTGCTGGGCGTGGACGGACAGGGGCGCCAGCGCGGTAGCCGCGCACAGGCTGGCCAGGGCGGCGTAACGTTTAAGGGATATTGGTGCCATTGGCAGACCTCCATGGAGCGATTTTAGGCAGCATCATCATGGCCGGGAAGGCCAGGAAGAAGCAGACGATGAAAAAGGAAAACCAGCCCAGCTCTGCGACGAGAAAACCCACCGAGGCGTTGATCAGGGTGCGCGGCACGGCGCTCAGGCTGGAAAACAGCGCGTATTGCGTGGCCGTGTAGCGCGGGTCCGTGGTGCGCGACAGGAAGGCGACAAAGGCGGCCGCGCCCAGGCCCAGGCTGGCAAAGGACTCGAAACCGATCACGGCGCTGAGCAGCATGGTATTTGCCCCCACCTGCGCCAGCCAGGCGAATCCCAGAATGGCGATCGCCTGCAGCGCGCCGAAGACCCACAGGCCGCGGTTGATGCCCAGCTTGAGCATCCACACGCCGCCCACCACGCCCCCGGCCAGGCTGGCCCAGAACCCCGTGGTGTTGGCGGCCAGGCCGATCTGCGTCATGCTAAAACCCAGGTCGAGATAAAACTTCGTCGCCAGCGCCGTGGCCATGCTGTCGCCGATCTTGTAGAGTAATACGAAGGCGAGGATCCACATTGCGTTACGCCAACCATCGCGCGCGATGAATTCCTGGAACGGCAAAATGATCGCTTCGCGCATGGTCTTCGGCGGCGAACCGTAGACGGTGGGTTCCCGGATCAGCAAGGTGCACACAAGACCCGGCAGCATGAAGGCGGCCGTGATCCAGAACACGGGCTGCCACGGCATGCGGTCGGCCAGGATCAGCGACAGCGCGCCCGGTACCATGCCCGCCACTTTATACGCGTTGACGATGACGGCCGCGCCCAGTCCCTGCTCGTTGTCGCTGAGGATTTCGCGCCGGTAGGCGTCGATGACGATGTCCTGGCTGGCCGACAGAAAGGCCACGCCACCGGCGGCAGCGGCGATCAGGCCGATCTGCGTGAGCGGATCCAGCATGCCCATGGCACCGATGGAAAAGAACAGCGCCACTTGCGTGAGCGCCATCCAGCCGCGCCGGCGTCCCAGGCCCAGGATGCTGTAGCGGTCCATCAGGGGTGCCCACAGGAATTTCCAGATGTAGGGAAACTGCACCAGGGCGAACAGCCCCAGCGCTTTCACATTCAGGCCCGACTTGGCCAGCCATGCCTGCAGCAGATACAGCAGGATGAACAGGGGCAAACCGGAACTGAAGCCCAGCACCAGCACGGCCAGCATGCGGCCATTGGCATACGAGCGCCAGCCTGGCGCCGGGCTTGCGTTCATCAATGCACCGCTTTTTTACGCAGGCGGAAGACGGCCAGGTCGCCGCGCAGGTTCGGCAGCACGGAGACCATTTTGCCTTCGGCCAGGGCCACGCATTCGATCACTTCCAGGCCGCATTCCTCGGCCAGTTCGCGGAAGTCGTTGATGGTGGCGCAGCGCACGTTGGGCGTGTCGTACCACTGGTAGGGCAGCGATTTGGACACGGGCATGCGCCCTTTCAGCAGCGCCACGCGGTGCGGCCAGTAGGCGAAGTTCGGGAACGAGACGATAGCCTCGGCGCCCACGCGCACGATGTCGCGCAACAGCGGCTCGACTTGCTTCATCATCTGCAGCGAGGACAGGCACAGCACCGTGTCGAAGCTGTTGTCGCCAAAGATGGCCAGGCCCTTTTCCATGTCCTGCTGGACCACGTTGACGCCGCGCTGCGTGCTGGCCAGTACCTTGTCGTCGGCGATCTCGATACCATAGCCGCTGCACTCCTTGTCGCTTTGCAGGTACTGCAGCATCACGCCGTCGCCGCAGCCCACGTCCAGCACATGCGCATTGTCCGGCACCCAGTGGGCGATGAAGGCCAGGTCGGGGCGCAGGGCGCTCAATTCTTCAAAAGTCATGCGATCTCCTTCGCGCCCTGGCGGACGGCGGTGTTGTGTACGGCGGCGGACGTGCCCGCGGCGATGTCGTTCCATACCTGGCCATAGTAGGCGCGCACCATGTTCATATAGCGCGGGTCTTCCAGCAGGAAGGCATCATGGCCGTGCGGCGCGTCGATCTCGGCATACGTCACCTGGCGGCGGTTGCAGACGAGCGCTTCGACGATCTCGCGGCTGCGCTCGGGCGAAAAGCGCCAGTCGGTGGAGAACGAGGCGAGGAAGAACTTCGCTTTCGTGCCCGACAGGGCCTTGGCAAGGTCGCCGCCATGCGCGCGCGCCGGATCGAAATAATCGAGCGCCTTGGTGATCAATAAATACGTGTTGGCGTCGAAGTATTCGGAGAACTTGTCGCCCTGGTAGCGCAGATACGATTCGATCTCGAAGTCGATGCCGAAGCCGAACTTGTAGTCGCCAGTCTGCGCCGCGTCGCGCAGCTTGCGGCCGAATTTTTCGGCCATGTCGTCATTCGACAGATACGTGATGTGGCCCACCATGCGCGCCACGCGCAAGCCGTTCTTCGGCACCACGCCATGTGCATAAAAGTCGCCGCCACGGTAGTCGGGGTCGGACAGGATGGCCTGGCGCGCCACGTCGTTGAAGGCGATGTTTTGCGCCGACAGCTTGGCCGTCGAGGCGATCACCACGCAGTGGCGCAGGCGCTCGGGGAACATGATGCTCCACGCCAGCGCCTGCATGCCACCCAGCGAACCGCCCATCACGGCGGCGAACTGGGTGATGCCCAGCTCGTTGGCCAGGCGCGCCTGCGCGCTGACCCAGTCTTCCACCGTGACGACGGGGAAGCTGGCGCCATACGGCTTGCCGGTGGCGGGATTGGTGTGCATGGGGCCCGTCGAGCCGAAGCAGGAGCCCAGGTTGTTGACGCCGATGACAAAGAATTTATTGGTGTCGAGCGGCTTGCCGGGACCGACCATATTGTCCCACCAGCCCGTGCTTTTCGGCTCGTCCGCATACACGCCGGCCACGTGGTGCGAGGCGTTCAGGGCGTGGCAGACCAGCACCGCGTTCGATTTGTCGGCGTTCAGGGTGCCGTAGGTTTCATACATCAACATATAGTCCTGCAGCGATGCGCCGCTTTGCAGCTGCAGGGGTTCCGCAAAGTACATGGTTTGCGGTGAAACGATTCCAATGGATGACATGTGTGTCGGTTTATAAAGGGGGTGGCCCCACGGGCCATGGTCGATGCAGCACCGCGATGATAGGTGCTGCAACTTTAACACCAGGACACATCATGCCGCGCGCGATGTGTCCTGATGCTGTTGAAGTGACAGTTTACATGAGCTGCAGTTGCTGGACAGCTTCCGCGATCACATTTGGCTCCATCGAACGCATAATTTTGCGCATTTGTGGTGCGATCAGCCCCAGGTCGCTGTTGAGGATCTCTTGCTTGACCGCCAACAGTTGCGCCGGGTGCATGGAAAACTCGCGCAAGCCCATGCCCAGCAGCAAGCGCGTGAGCTTCACGTCGCCTGCCATCTCGCCGCAGACGGCCACGTCGATGCCCGCCTTGTGGCCGGCGGCGATCGTCATGGAGATCAATTGCAGCACGGCCGGATGCAGCGGATTGTACAAATGCGCCACTTCGTAATCGACCCTGTCGATGGCCAAGGTGTACTGGATCAGGTCATTCGTGCCGATCGACAGGAAATCCATGCGCTTGACGAACATGGGCAGCGCCAGCGCGGCGGCGGGAATCTCGATCATGGCGCCCACTTCGACTTCGTCGTCGAACTTGACGCCCTCCTCGCGCAGGCTGGCCTTGGCTTGCGCGATCATGGCCAGCGACTGGTCGATTTCGAAAGCATGCGCCAGCATGGGGATCAGGATGCGCACCTTGCCAAAGGCGGAGGCGCGCAGGATGGCCCGCAGCTGTGTGAGGAACAATTGCGGCTCGGCCAGGCAATAGCGGATGGCGCGCAGGCCCAGGGCGGGATTCAAGGCCGTATGGTCGGCCTGGTCGAGCGGCTTGTCGGCGCCGATGTCGAGCGTGCGGATGGTGACCACCCGGCCCTTCATCGACTGCACCGTGTTGCGGTAGGCCTCGAACTGCTCGTCCTCGGTGGGAATCTTGTGGGCACGCCCCATGAACAGGAATTCCGAGCGGAACAGGCCCACGCCGCTGGCGCCGGACTCCAGGGCGAACGGGCAATCCTCGGGCAATTCGATATTCGCCAGCAGGGTGATGGGCGTGCCGCACTTGGTGACGGCCGGCGTCTTTTTCAGCTTGCCCAGCTTTTTGCGCGCGCGCTGCATGGCCGTCTGGCGCTCGCGGTACTGCTCCAGCACCAGGGCGCTGGGATTGGCGATGACCACGCCGGCGTCGCCATCGATGATCAGCCAGTCGTCCTGGTCGATCAGCATCGAGGCCTGCGACATGCCGACGGCGGCGGGAATATCCAGGCTGCGCGCGACGATGGCCGTGTGCGAGTTCTGTCCGCCCACGTCTGTGATGAAGCCGATGAAGGAGCGGTCGCGGAACTGCAGCATGTCGGCCGGCGAGATGTCGTGCGCGACAACGATCATCTGCGCCATCAATTCATCTTCGGCGGCCGCCTTGGGCAGCAGCTGTTCCGTGCCCAGCAAGACTTTCAACACGCGTTCGGCCACTTGCTGGATGTCGGCCTTGCGCTCGCGCAGATACGGGTCTTCGATTTCATCGAACTGCGCCGACAATTCATCGATCTGCGTCAGCAGCGCCCACTCGGCGTTGTAATGGCGCTTGCGGATGATGTCGAGCGGCGCCTCGGAAATCATCGGGTCGGACAGGATCAGCGCGTGCACGTCAATGAAGGCGCCCAGCTCCGTGGGCGCATCCTTGGGCAGTTCGTTCCACAGGGTTTGCAGTTCCTTGTGGACGGTGGCGATGGCGCTTTGCAGGCGCTGGACTTCGGCTTCGATCTGTTCCTGGGCGACCAGGTAATGTTTGACGTCAAGGGCGGCCGGCGCCAGCAGATGCGCGCGGCCAATGGCGATGCCGCGGGAAACCGGGATGCCGTGGAGCGTGAAAGATGCCATGGGTTGACCTGTCGGAATGCGGCTGCGGCTGCGTTCGGCGGGCATTACTCGCCTTCGCCAAACCTGTCATTAATCAGGGCGGTCAATGCATCGACACATGCCTGTTCATCATCGCCGTCCGCTTCCAGGGTCACTTTCGCGCCCTTTCCGGCGGCCAGCATCATCACGCCCATGATGGATTTGGCGTTGATGCGGCGCGCGTTGCGGGTCAGCCAGACATCGCTCTTGAACTTGGCGGCCAACTGGGTGAATTTGGCGGAAGCGCGTGCGTGCAGTCCCAGCTTGTTGATGATTTCGAGTTCTTTTTGAATCATTTTTGTATAGTCTCTATCCCTGAATGCACTGCGTTGATGACCGCCCTGGCCGATAAAATCCGCCGCCTTCAGGGCGGCGGCCATGATTGTTTCCCTACTCGCCCACGCGAATGCGGTTGTCGACGCGCACGGCGCCGCTCTGCGCACCGGCCAGCGCCATCTCCACCACCACGTCAAGCGAGTCACGGCGATAGGTGATGGCGCGCAGCAGCATCGGCAGGCTGATACCGGCGATGACTTCCACGCGCCCCGCATCGGCCAGCTTGTTGCAGCAGTTCGATGGCGTGCCGCCCTTCACATCGGTAATCACCAGCACGCCGGAACCATCGTCAAGGCGGCAGATGGCTTCCGATGCCAGCTTTTGCACTTCGGCCAGGTCCTGGTCGGCGACGACGTCGATGGCTTCAAAGCGTTCCGTTGGCCCGCGAAACACATGCGCGCAGGCGGCGATGAAAGCCTGCCCCAGCGGTGCGTGTGTCATGAGCAAAATCCCTACCATATGCATTTCACCTTGTTATTGTTGCCGGTCGCCGCTTAACGCTGCTGCGTCTGCGCAACGCCATGCTCGACGGCGTCGATAAACATGGCGGCCACGTCAAAACCGGTCTGCTGCATGATTTCCTGGAAACAGGTCGGACTGGTGACGTTGACCTCCGTCAGGTAGTCACCGATCACGTCCAATCCTACCAGCATCAGGCCGCGCGCGGCCAGGATCGGGCCCAGCTTTTCAGCGATTTCCAGGTCGCGCGCCGTCAATGGCTGCGCCACGCCCGTGCCGCCGGCGGCCAGGTTGCCGCGCACTTCGCCCGCTTGCGGGATGCGCGCCAGCGAAAACGGCACCGGTTTGCCGCCGATGACGAGGATGCGCTTGTCGCCCTTGACGATGTCGGCGATGAAGCGCTGCGCCATGATGGTCTGCGCGCCGTTCTCGCTCAAGGTCTCGATGATGGCGCCCAGGTTCAGGCCGTCGGCCTTGACGCGGAAGATGCCCGTGCCGCCCATGCCGTCGAGCGGCTTGAAGATGACGTCCTGGTGCTTGGCGTGGAAGGCGCGCAGGCGCGCTTCGTTCGACGTCACCAGGGTGGGCGAAGTGAATTCGGAAAACTGCGCGATGGCCAGCTTTTCATTGTTGTCGCGGATGGCGGACGGCTTGTTGAAGACGCAGGCGCCCTGCTTTTCCGCCAGTTCCAGCAGATACGTGCCGTACACATATTCCATATCGAACGGCGGGTCCTTGCGCTCGATGATGGCGTCCAGCGCCGACAGCCGCACTTCTTCCGTGGAAACGACCTTGTACCAGTCGTGCTCGTCACCGGTCAGCTCGATGTGCTTGACCAGTGCCGTGACGATGCCCTCTTCCAGCGCCATATCCTTCTGTTCGAAGGCGTACACGGCGTGGCCGCGTTTGGCCGCCTCGCGCATCATGGCGAAGGTGGAATCTTTGTAAGTCTTGAAGCCTGCCAGCGGGTCGGCGAGGAATGCAATTTTCATGAGTCGGTCCAATCGGGGTGCCTGGGTAATGCCTGATTCTAGCCGAGATCGCCAGGCGGGGTTTTCAGCCCGCCCGGCAAGTCTCATTGGTGGCTCAATACACCTCGGGATTCGGGTCCGTGCGCTCCATTTCCAGCGACGCGGCCAGCAAGGCCAGGCGCGCCACCACGCCATACACGTAGAAGCGGTTCGGCGCGGCCGTGCCCGGCTTGGCCTTCAAGTCCGGCACGGCATGCTGCTGGGCAAAGGCCAGCGGCACGTACTGCGAGCCGGGCGCGTTCAGGTTCTGGTCCACGCCTTTTTCCGCGTGCACGCGGTAGAAGCCGCCCACCACGTAGCGGTCGATCATGTAGACGACAGGTTCGGCCACCGCATCCTTGATGCTTTCAAAGGTCGGCACGCCTTCCTGGATGATGACGTCGGTGACGACCTTGCCGTCCTTGACGATGGACATCTTGTCGCGCTGCTTGCGCGACAGATCGCGCACTTCGCTGGCGTCGCGCACGGTCATGATGCCGGTGCCATACGTGCCCGCATCGGGCTTGACGATGACGAACGGCTTTTCCTTGATGCCGTATTCCTTGTATTTCTTGCGGATCTTGGCCAGCAGCACGTCGACGCTGGCGGCAAGCGCGTCTTCGCCCTCGCCTTCCTGGAAATTGACGTCGCTGCACTTGGCGTGGAAGGGGTTGAGCATCCACGGATCGACATCGATCATCTTGCCGAACTTTTTCACCACTTCATCGTAGGCCGTGTAGTGGTTGCTCTTGCGGCGCAATGCCCAGCCCGCGTGCAAAGGCGGCAGCAGGCTTTGCTCATGGATATTTTGCAAGATATCGGGAATGCCATCCGACAAGTCGTTATTCAGCAGGATGGTGCACGGATCGAAATCCTTCAAACCCAGGCGACGGCCATTGTTCAGGCGCACGAGGGGTTCGATGACGAGCATGTTGCCGTCGGGCAGCGCCAACGGTGTCGGCTGGGTAATTTCCGGCGACCAGGAGCCGAAGCGCACGTGCAAGCCCGTCTGGCGGAAGATCTGCATCAATCGCGCCACGTTCTGCAGATATTGCGGCGTGGTGTTGTGCAATTCCGGCACGATCAGCAAGTTGCGGGCGTCCGGGCAATACTTGTCGATGGCGGCCATGGCCGCTTGCACGGACAGGGGCAGCATTTCCGTGGCCAGGTTATGGAAACCGCCGGGGAACAGATTGGTATCGACGGGCGCCAGCTTGTAGCCGGCGTTGCGCAAATCGACTGAGCAATAGAAGGGCGGCGTGTGCTCTTGCCACTCCATGCGGAACCAGCGCTCAATGGCCGGCGTCGCGGCCAGAATCTTTTTTTCGAGGTCGAGCAGCGGTCCGGTCAGGGCCGTGACGAGATGGGGAACCATAGTTACATCCTTAAATTATGTGCAGTAATCGAAAAGCACACAGACTGCCGACTATATTACCGTGTAAGTACCCCAAATCGGGGCAAAAGCCTTGTTTTAAAGACCTTTTCCATTCGCATAACGAAAAAAAGGCGCCTCGATGAGGCGCCTTTTCAAGCAAAACAACGCTGGCACGCTACGCCGGGGGGGGCGGCGTGCCAGAAAATCAACACTTAACCATGATATGCCTGCTCGCCGTGACTGGTGATATCGAGGCCTTCGCGCTCTTCTTCTTCCGGTACGCGCAGGCCGATGACGACGTCGACCAGTTTATAGGCGATGACGGAAACCACGGCCGACCAGATGATGGTGGTGCCGACAGCCTGCGCCTGCACCCACACCTGATGGCCGATCGAGTACGGGTCAGCCGACATCTTGTTGGTCACATAATCGAAGATGCCCTGGCCGCCCAGTTGTGGCGCGGCAAAGACGCCCGTCAGCAAGGCACCGAGGATACCGCCCACGCCATGCACGCCGAACACGTCGAGCGAATCGTCGGCGCCGATCAGGCGTTTCAGGCCATTCACGCCCCACAGGCAGACGATACCGGCCAGCAAGCCGATGACCAGGCCGCCCATCGGGCCGACGAAACCGGCGGCCGGGGTGATCGCCACCAGGCCGGCAACGGCACCGGAAGCGCCGCCGAGCATGGAAGGCTTGCCCTTGGTGATCCACTCGCCGAAGACCCACGACAGGGTAGCGGCGGCCGTGGCCAGCAGGGTGTTGACGAATGCCAGGGCGGCAACGTCGCCCGCTTCCAGCGAGGAGCCGGCATTGAAACCGAACCAGCCCACCCACAGCAGGGAAGCGCCGATCATGGTCATCGTCAGCGAATGCGGCGCCATCGATTCACGGCCATAGCCGACGCGCTTGCCGATCATCACGGCGCCCACCAGGCCGGCGATAGCGGCATTGATGTGCACCACGGTGCCGCCGGCGAAGTCCAGCGCGCCTTTTTGCCAGATCCAGCCAGCCTTGGCCGCTTCCGTCGCGGCGGTTGCCGCATCGGTAATCAGGTCAGGACCGGTCCAGAACCAGACCATGTGGGCCGCTGGCAGGTAGGCAAAGGTGAACCACAGCACGATGAAGGCCAGCACGGCGGAAAACTTGGCGCGTTCGGCAAAGGCGCCGACGATCAGCGAGCAGGTAATCGCGGCAAACGTGCCCTGGAAGGCGACAAAGACGAACTCGGGAATGACGACGCCCTTGCTGAAGGTGGCGGCGGCGGCAAACGTGCCTTTCACCGGATCCCAGATGCCATTCAGGAACAGGCGGTCGAAGCCACCGAAGAACGCGGTTTTTTCCGTGAAGGCGACCGAATAGCCATAGATGCACCACAGCACCACGACCAGGGCAAACACCATGAACACTTGCATCAGCACGGACAGCATGTTCTTCGAGCGCACCAGGCCGCCGTAAAACAGGGCCAGGCCGGGGATCGTCATCAGGATCACCAGCAAGGTGGAAATCATCATGAAACTGGTGTCGCCCTTGTTGGCGACGGGCGCGGCCGCTGGGGCCGGTGCCGCGGCAGCAGGTGCAGGAGCAGGCGCTGCTGCTGCCGGTGCGACGGCAGGCGCGGCTGCGTCAGGCGCAGGTGTCACGGCAGGGGTGGCGACGGCCGCCGTCGCTGCCGCGTCCGGTTTGGCCGGCGCATCGGCAAAACTGGGGGCGGCGACGCCAAACGCACACAGACAGGCAAACCCAGCTAGCAATTTTGTTATATTTTTACGCATCAATATTCCCCTTAGAGCGCTTCGTTGCCGGTTTCACCGGTACGGATGCGGATGACTTGTTCCAGGTTGTAGACGAAAATCTTGCCATCGCCGATTTTACCGGTACGCGCGGCGCCTTCGATCGCCTCGATGGCCTGGTCGACGATGGCGTCATCGACAGCCGCTTCAATTTTGGTTTTCGGCAGGAAATCGACGACATACTCGGCGCCACGGTACAGTTCCGTGTGGCCTTTCTGGCGGCCAAAACCCTTCACTTCCGTGACGGTAATGCCTTGCACATTGATAGCCGACAAGGCTTCGCGCACTTCATCGAGTTTGAACGGTTTAATGATTGCAGTAATCATTTTCATGGCAGTCTCGCTTAAAAGGTTTTAGAAACAGTCAATACGAGGCCGAGCTTCGCCAGATTCTTGCCGTTAGGCGCCAGCGACGTGATGTCGGCGCGGACGGCAGCGAGCGACACGGTGGCGATACCCGGGAAATCCTTGGTCACGCCCAGTTTGTAGTCGTAATAGCTGAGCGAGCTGTTGTGCTTGACGCTTTGATGGCCCACGTGCAGGTTGAAGGTGTAGTCGTCATACAGTGGGACGTTCAGGCCGGCATCGATATAGCCGCTGTTTTTGCTGTCGGCCACGCCGAACAGATTGGTCGTCGAGTGCGAATACTTGATGTAGGCGGGACCGAAACCCACCTGGCCATACAATTCAAAGGTATTGGCGTTCGTGCTCAGGCCATTCGATGGGTAGAAGTAATACAGGCCGCCCACATCGTAAGTGATCCCCGGCGCAAATTCGCCACGCTTGCCGCCATACACATCCCATTCCACGTTCGTATCGCCGCCGCCATCCTTGATCCATTTGATGCTCGACAGCCAGGTGCCCGCATACAGGCCGGTCGGGTTATGGGTATAGTCGGCGCCGCCGCTGATGGCTGGCTTGAGACGGGTTTGCGACAGGCCACGGTAGCGGTAGTCGCTGGTCAGCGCCACGTTATAGCTCACCACGTTATCGGGCACCGCTTCGGCAGCAGCGGGGGCCGCCACCACTTCCTCGGCCATGGCGCTGCCGCACAAGGCGGTCATGGCCAATGTCAACGCTGCTGCTAAAGTCATGTTCTTGGACAGATTCTTCATGGCGATTCCCTTTTATTGAACTTTTAAAGCGGTTGAGGTTTAAAATCTTGGCTGGAGATCACAAAGCGTTCATAACCTTCTTTAGCAGAATACGTGCCAGCTCTTTGTCACCTTGACAGCGGCATTTCCGCCCACACATACCCTGCAAGCCTCTGGGCATGCGGATCGGCACTGCTAAAACGTTGTGGATTTGCCCAGTTTCGCACCAGATTAACGCCGCTGTGCACCGCAATGGTGCGATGCACAGGCCGCACCATAAAAGGACTGACCATGGACATGAATACCTTCTTTAACGACCTGCAAGGCAAGATTCACCAAGCCATCGAAAACTCGCCTGCCAAGGATATCGAGAAGAACGTGAAATCGATGATGACCCAGGGCTTCGCCCGCCTGGATCTGGTCACGCGCGAGGAATTCGATATCCAGGCGCAAGTCCTGGCCAAGACCCGCGCCAAGCTCGATGCACTGGAATTGCGCGTGATTGAACTGGAAACGCGTTTGAACGAGACCAAAGCGTAAAAGATGGTGCGGCAGGGCGCCGTTATCGGCCGCCTTGCTGGCGCACCTCAAGCCGCGAGCCTGTTCAAGGGCTAGACTGATCCTGCCCGCGCCTGCGGTGCAGGGGAATCTGATGAGCCTGGCAGTCCTGAAAAGCCGCGCCCTGGCCGGCATGGAGGCGCCCGAGGTGAACGTCGAAGTCCACCTTGCCAATGGCTTGCCGTCCTTTACGATTGTCGGCCTGCCGGATACGGAAGTGAAGGAATCGCGCGACCGCGTGCGGGCCGCACTGCAAAACTGCGGCTTTGAAATGCCGGCGCGGCGCATCACGGCCAACCTGGCGCCGGCGGATCTGCCCAAGGAATCCGGGCGTTTCGACTTGCCCATCGCCTTGGGCATCCTGGCCGCCTCCGGCCAAATGCCGGGGGACCAATTCCACCTGTATGAATTCGCGGGCGAACTGTCGCTGTCAGGCCAGTTGCGTCCCATTCGCGGCGCGCTGGCCATGACGTTCGCCATGCAGCGCGACAAGACTGGCGCAGCGCGCGCCTTCATCCTGCCGCAGGCGAATGCCGACGAAGCCGCCTTGGTCAGCGCGGCCTGTATCTATCCCGCGCACAGCTTGCTCGAGGTATGCGCCCACTTCGCCGTGCACGATCGCCAGGCGGCCCTGCAGCGTCACCAGCCCACGCTGGCTCCGCCTGCTTTTTCATATCCCGACTTTGCCGATGTACAAGGCCAACAGCAGGCGCGGCGGGCACTGGAAGTGGCGGCTGCCGGCGGCCACAATGTCCTGATGATCGGTCCGCCCGGTGCCGGCAAGACCATGCTGGCCAGCCGTTTTCCCGGCGTGCTGCCGCCGATGAGCGACGAAGAAGCGCTGGAATCGGCGGCCGTGCACTCGCTGGGCGGCCATTTCAAGGTGGAGCACTGGAAACGCCGCCCCTACCGCGCACCGCACCAGACAGCATCCGGCGTGGCCCTGGTCGGTGGCGGCAATGTGCCGCGGCCCGGTGAAATCTCGCTGGCGCATTGCGGCGTGCTGTTTCTCGATGAAATCGCCGAGTTCAACCGCAGGGTACTCGATGTGCTGCGCCAGCCGCTGGAATCCGGGTTCATCACCATTTCCCGCGCGGCCCGCCAGGCCGAGTTTCCCGCCCGCTTTCAACTCATCGCCGCCATGAATCCCTGTCCCTGCGGCTATCTTGGCCACGTTTCGGGCCGCTGCCGCTGCACGCCCGATGCCATCCTGCGCTACCACAGCCGGCTGTCGGGACCGCTGCTCGACCGCATCGACTTGCAGATCGAAGTGGCCGCCCTGCCCGTCAGCACCTTGGGGCGCCGTGCAGTTGCGGACGAAGGCACGCCGCAGATTGCCGCACGGGTAGCTGCAGCGTTCGCCTTGCAACTGGCGCGTCAGGGAAAAGCCAATCAGCGCCTGAGCAATATGGAGATCGAACAGCATTGCCAGCTGGAAGTACATGGCGAGCGTCTGCTGCATGGCGCCACGCAGCGCCTGCACTGGTCGGCACGCACTTATCACCGGGTCTTGCGCGTGGCCCGCAGCATTGCTGACTTGGCCGATAGCCGCGCGATTACCCATCCGCATATTGCCGAAGCGATTCAATACCGGCGCGTACTGCAAGAAAGTTAGGCACAGCTGTTGCGCATTGCATGCACACGATTGCACGTGGCGGGCGGCACTGCTACCATCTGCTGATGAAAAAAACATCACTTGGCACCTTCTTTGTCACCTTGGCCGCTGCCGGCGTCCTGTCCGCCTGCAGCCCCAAGTTTGACTGGCGCGACTATCGCAGCCCTGATGCGCAGTTCACGGCACTGTTTCCAGGCAAGCCATCCGTTCTGACACGTGAAATCGACCTCGATGGCAAGAAAATCAGCCTGACCATGACAGCCAGCGAAGTGGACGGCAGCACCTTTGCCATCGGCAGCGCCATCCTCGACAGCTCGGAGCAGGCGCAAGCGGCCCTGCCCGCCATGAAGACGGCATTGCTGAAGAATATCAATGGCACGGTGCGCAGCGAAAAAATGGCGACGGCGGCCAGCAGCACGCCGGCCGGCACACGCCAGCGCAGCGCGCTGAGCATGGAGGCGACAGGCACGCAGCAAGGCAAGCCGGTCTTGCTGGTCGGCCGCTTCGTGGCACAGGACAAGCACATCGTCCAGATCATCATCCTTGGCGAAGAAAGCAAGCTGTCGCGTGAAACCATCGATACCTTCATAGACTCGGTCAAACTGGACTGAGACTTAACGATCACTTAAAAAGAGAGCCGCCCGCAAGCCGGGCTCTTGTAAATTGGTGCGCTGTCCAACAGATGGCTATATCCCGCTTGCAAATGGGCAAGCTGGGCAATCGGACGGCCTGTGTGACAATTCAAGTCGTGATATTGTTTCGACACCAACAACAAGTTTCAGAAAGTTCCTATGCTGATCTCTTTCAAATCCAAATCCTCCCCTCCCGTCATGATGTACCAGGAACATGCCCAGCGCATCCTCGACATCTTGCACAAGAGCGCGCGCGGCGTCATCACTCCGGCGGAAGCGGGCGAAGCACTGGCTTTGCTGGAAAAG
>NZ_NRDQ01000098.1 GCF_002878455.1 Janthinobacterium sp. AD80 | reverse complement strand
GTGACAACGGCGCCGGCCAGCACGCCGCCGGCCACCTGCGGCCAGCGCATGGCGCGCGCAGGCGCCGCAGATCCCTCTTCGGCAAATACTTCCTCGGCGGCGCGGCGCAGGATCTGGCGCGTCACCTGCGGCTGGTTTTCCACGTAGGCGCCCAGCAGCGCACGGTCGCACAGCAGGTTGATGCGGCGCGGCACGCCCTTGCTCAAGGCGTGGATCTGCGCCATCAGGCGCGGCGCGAACGGCGTTTGCGCCGTGCTGCCCGCCACGGCCAGGCGGTGGTGGATGTAGCTGGCCGTCTCCGCAGCCGTCAGCGAACCCAGGTGGTAGCGGGCGATCACCCGCTGCGCCAGCTGCTCCAGCTCGGGGCGGGCCAGCATGGCGCGCAGTTCCGGCTGGCCGATGAGGATGATCTGCAGCAGCTTGCGCTCGCTTGTTTCCAGGTTGGTCAGCAGGCGCAGCTGCTCCAGCACGGCAGCCGACAGGTTCTGCGCCTCGTCGATGATCAGCACGTTGTTCTTGCCCTGCGCATGGCTGGCCAGCAGGTAGGCGTTGATGGCGTCGACATAGCCTTTTACGCTGGCCACGCCAGGCGCCAGGGCGATGCGGAATTCCTCGCAGATCGAATGCAGCAATTCTTCGACGGAAAGTTTCGGATTGAAAATATAGGCCAGCTGGCAATTCGCGGGAATCTGCTCCATGAAGCAGCGGCACACGGTGGTCTTGCCGGCGCCGATCTCGCCCGTCAGCAGCACGAAGCCGCCGCCGCTGCCCACGCCATACAGCAGGTGTGCAAGCGCCTCCCGGTGGCGTTCGCTCATGTACAGATAACGGGGATCGGGGGCGATCGAAAACGGCGATTGCTTGAGCTGAAAATAATGCGTGTACATGGAGACCCTGCGGTGAAACGATCAAAATGCGCTGCGGCAAACTGCTTCGGCAAGCCAGCGGATCAGCGGCTCAGCGGGTTTGCGCGGGCGGCAACGGCTTGTATTTGGCGCAATAGACTTTAGCCTTGCTGCGGAAGTAGACGATTTTACTGCCAGGCAGCGAACCACGGACAGGAAAGGCGGAATTATCGAGTTTATTGAACCGCAGGCCTGACGCGCTGCGGATGGCCGGCTCCAGCTTTTCCGGCGTCGTGTCCGCCACCACGCCCATGAAGACGAGGGGACTGGTGTCGTCGCTGACGATCACATCGGTAATGGGCGCGCCCCACAGGCTGGCATCCGTGCGGAACCAGTAGGCGCCCCCTTCGTGCTTGTAGGCGGGACCGAAGGCTGTCAGCAGATAGGCATAGAACGCCTTGTTGTCGATCTGGTCGACGCACAGCACGGCATTGCCCACCACCTGGCCAAACGTGGACGGCGGCGGCTTTTGCTGCGCCAGCACGCCGGACACGGGCGCGACAAAGGCCAGGCTGGCGACGGTGGCCAGCAGGACCGGCGCGCGCCATGCATGCGACGGGCGCGGCGACAGCAAGGGGCGGCGGGCCAGCATGATCAGCGCTTGCGCTCTTCTTTCTTGACCTTTTTCGCTTCCTTCTTTTCCTTCATGGTCTTGGCCGGTTCCTTCTTGGCTTCTTTCTTGCTGTCCTGTGCCTTGCTCATTGTCGACTCCATGCCTGGGCGGGAATGCCGCAACCATTATGACACCGCCCCATGAAAATGCCACGTCATTTCCCTGGTGCAATGAAGCGGACCCGGCCGATCATGCCGCGCATGTGCTTATCTGTAAAAAGACGTTTGCATTTTCAATTGATTGTGTTTTAATACACGCAATTTATAAAAACATATCTTTTCAGTGGAGGCTTGCCGCGCTGAAACTGCCAAACGACTGGGGACAGGACGTGGACCGGCATGCGCCGCGCCATGCGTATTCAAATGTAGCCCTGGACAATGATTACATGATGAGAACTATGATCCTGCTGGGCGCGGCCCTGGCGATCTGCACCACCGGGCATGCCGTAGCGTCAACGGGTACGGCTACGCACGCGGCCGCCGCGCCGCCAGCCTACGCGGCGCCTGCCGGCTCCGGTTTTCGCCAGGCAAGTTTTCGCCCGTCCCGCAGCAGCCTGCGCACGCGCCTGCCGCACGAACCGAGCACCTATTCCCTGCTGCTGGTGGCAATGGGATTGCTGAGCCTGCGCATGCGCACCCGCGTCCACAGCGAAAAATTCACGCCCCAATAAGAAAACGGCCGCGCAAGGCGGCCGTTCCAGTCGTACGTCAGTGCCAGATCAATGCAGGCACAGGCGGCGGCGGGTCTTTTCGATCAGCGCCGCATCATACGGGTACAGGTTCTCGATAAAGAACAATTCCGTTTCCGCCTCATCTTCCAGGCACATCTCGATCATGACCGGGCCATCGCTTTCGCGGCCCAGGAAATCCTTCGGCCAGCGGTTCTTGCGGTGCGTGCGCATCAGTTCCATGCCCAGCGCGGCCAGCGGCGCCGACACGCCGGCGGCCAGCGCCTCTTGCTGCCAGTCGTCCCAGTACGCGCTCTTTGCTGCCTTGTCGTTCATCATGCTCTTCCAACTCTGGTGTAAAAGGCGGACTGTACTCTTGATGGCTGGCCTTGCCAAGCATGCGCAGAAGCAACATCGCATGGCCAGCCGCGTACCAGTGGCGAAAAATTGGCATTAAACAAGGCCAATTTCAATACCATTCGCGACACACAAAATTTCCTTTAATAACAAACACTTGGCAATATGCACTCGGGTATGCCGTGGCATTCCCAAGTCCAATTATTAATACCACTTAAATACCTGTTGACAAGCCATCGAGGCAACAATATAGTGCCTTCAGCTTTTTCGCCGCCCGACAAATAAAAAAACCGAGACAGGCGCAATCAACCATAAGCCGGACTGCATAACCATGATCGAATACATAATCGGCGTCGACGGCGGGGGCAGCGGCACCCGCGTCCGCGTGGCACGCCCTGACGGCCAGGAACTGGCGCAGGGACAAAGCGGCCCTTCCGGCCTGGCGCACGGCATCGAACGCGCCTGGACTTCCGTGGCGCATGCCGTCACCCTGGCCTTCCGCGCGGCCAACCTGGAACAGCCCGCCCTGCAGCGCATGGCCATCGGCCTGGGCCTGGCCGGCGTGCACAACAAGCAATGGGCCGCCAGCTTCATCGAACACAATCCCGGCTATGCCCACGTGGCGCTCGAATCGGATGCGCTGACCACCCTGCTGGGCGCCCATTGCGGCAAGCCGGGCGCCATCGTGGCCATCGGCACGGGCAGCGTGGGCGAAGTGCTGCACGCCGACGGCAGCCGCCATGAAGTGGGCGGCTGGGGCTTCCCTTCCGGCGACGAAGCGGGCGGCGCCTGGATCGGCATGCGCGCCATCAACCATACGCAGCAAGTGGTCGACGGCCGCGTGCCCGGCAGCGCCTTCGCCACGGCCATCATCCACGCCTGCGGTGGCCACCGCGACGCCATGCAGGTGTGGCTGGCCGCCGCCAGCCAGACCACCTATGCGCAGCTGGCGCGCCTGGTGCTGGAACACGCGGCCAGCAATACGGTGGCACGCGCCATCCTGGCCGAGGCAGGGCAGCAGATCGCCCTGATCGCCAGGGCGCTCGACCCGGCCGGCACCTTGCCGGTAGCCCTGTGCGGCGGCCTGGCCGCACCCTTGTCGGCCTACCTGCCGGCCGAACTGCTGCAACTGGTCGTGCCGGCACAGGGCGACTCGGCGGCAGGCGGCCTGCGCCTGATACGCAACCATTTAAGGGAGCCATCGCCATGCTAGCCAAACTGTCCGCCTTCAAGCCCAATCCCGCCAGCGACACGCCGCTCTACATGCAGCTGGCGAACATGCTGTCGGACGGCATCGCCAGCGGCGACTGGCGCGCCAACCAGGCCCTGCCCTCGGAGCGCGTGCTGTCGGATATCCTGGAAATTTCGCGCGTCACGGCGCGCAAGGCCATCGACATGCTGTGCGACCGGGGCATGCTGACGCGCAAGCGCGGCTCGGGCACCTACATCACGCCGAAACTGGAACAGCCGCTGTCGCGCCTGACCAGCTTTTCGGAAGAACTGCGCCAGCGCGGATTCACGGCCGGCTCACGCTGGCTGCAGCGCGACATCGGCGCCGCGGCGCCGCTGGAACTGCTGTCGCTGGGACTGTCGCCGCACATGCCGGTGGCGCGCCTGCGCCGCCTGCGCACGGCCGACGAAGTGGTGATGGCGATCGAGACCACCACCATACCCGCGCTGTACATGCCGGACCCGCAGCAAGTCACCGATTCGCTGTACGGCTACCTGGAGTCGCGCGGCACCATCCCGATGCGCGCGCTGCAGCATATCCGCGCCGTCAACGCCACGGCGGAACAGGCCAAGCTGGCCAACATCAAGACGGGTGAAGCCATGCTGCACATCACCCGTGTCAGTTATCTCGACAACGGCGCGGCGGTGGAACTGACCCACTCGTATTGCCGCAGTGATTATTATGAATTCGTAGCGGAGTCGCGCAGATGAGCAGCACTATCAAAGGCAATATCCTTACCCCTGGCGGCTGGATCCACGGCGCCATCGCCTTCGGCGAGCGCGTCGACAGCATCGAGGGCGCATCCCTCCACCCGTCGAACAACAGCGACGACTATATTTTGCCCGGCTTCATCGACCTGCACGTGCATGGCGGTGCCGGCAAGGACATCATGGAAGGCGGCGAAGCCGTCTACGCCATCGCCGCCATCCACGCGCGCCACGGCACCACCAGCCTGCTGGCCACCACCATGACGGCGCCACCGGAAGACATCGACATGGCATTGACAGCCATCGGCGCCGCCGCCAAGGACCGCCGCCCGAACACGGCGCGCGTGCTGGGCGCCCACCTGGAAGGCCCGTACATCAACTCCGGCAAGCTCGGTGCGCAGCCCAACTATGCGCGCGCCGCCACCCTGGCCGAGATCGAGCGCCTGCAAACCCTGGCCAAGCTGCGCGTCATCACCGTGGCGCCGGAAATCGCCGGCCACCTGGACCTGGTGCGCGCCCTGGCCGACGCCGGCGTGCGCGTGCAGATCGGCCACACGCTCGGTTCCTATGAAGACGGCGTGGCCGCGCTGGAACACGGCGCCATGGGCTTCACGCATCTGTTCAACGCCATGAGCGGCCTGCACCACCGCGAACCCGGCATGGTCGGCGCCGCCCTGGCGCACGCCGAGTATGCCGAACTGATCCCCGACCTGCTGCACGTGCACCCGGGCGCCATCAAGGTAGCGCTGCGCGCCATCCCGCGCCTGTACTGCGTCACCGATTCGACGGCCGCCACCGGCATGCCGGACGGCGAATACATGCTGGGCCGCCACGCCGTGCAGAAATGCATGGGCGGCGTGCGCCTGCCCGACGGCACACTGGCCGGCAGCACCCTGACCCTGGACCAGGCGCTGCGCAACCTGGTGGGACTGGGACTGGACCTGGCCGACGCGTCCAAGCGCGTGTCGACCAACGCCGCCGATTACCTGGGCCTGGAAGAACGTGGCCGGCTGGCCCCCGGTACCTACGCCGATCTGGTTGTACTCGACCGCGATCTCAAACTCAAAGCTGTGTATATAGAAGGAGAAATCTGTGACCTCAATGATGCTTAAAGAAGCCATTTCCGCCGCCGAATGCGTCGCCCTGCAACTGGCCAGCGACACGGAACGCTACGCGGAACTGGGCCGCAAATTGAGGAGCACCTCGTTCTCGACCGCGCTGACCATCGCGCGCGGCAGCTCGGACCACGCCTGCAACTACGTCGCCTACCTGATCATGGCGCGCCTGGGCCGCGTCGTCGCGTCCTTGCCGATGTCGCTGGTGACCCTCAACAAGTCGCCGCTGGTCACGCGCGATACCCTGGCCATCTCGATCTCGCAATCGGGCCAGAGCCCGGACGTGGTCGAACCGATCCGCTACTTCCGCGACGGCGGCGCCACCACCGTGGCGCTGGTCAACGATATCGATTCGCCGCTGGCGCACGCCGCCGAGTGGGCCATGCCCCTGCGCGCCGGCAAGGAACAAAGCGTCGCCGCGACGAAAAGCTTCATCACCAGCCTGGTCGCCGGCGCGCGCATGGTGGCCCAGTGGCAGAACGATCCCGAGCTGCAGGCCGGCCTGGAAGCGCTGCCCGAAGCGCTGCTCGAAGCGACCCGCGTCGACTGGTCGCCCGCCATCGACGTGCTGGCCCCGGCCCGCAACATCATGGTCGTCGGCCGTGGCATCAGCTTCCCCGTGGCGCTGGAATCGGCATTGAAATTCAAGGAAACCTCGGCCCTGCAGGCAGAGGCCTTCAGCGGCGCGGAAATCAAGCACGGCCCGATGGCGCTGATCGAAGACGGCTATCCGCTGCTGATCTTCGCCACGCGCGGCCCGACCCAGGCCGGCCTGCTGCAGCTGGCCACGGAAATGCGCGGCCGCGGCGCCAAGGTCCTGCTGGCTGCGCCAGCCGACGTGGCCGAGCGCGACCTGACCCTGCCCGTGGCGGCCACGCCGGATCTCGATCCGATCGTTGCCATCCAGTCCTTCTACGTGATGGCGGCAAAACTGTCGGCCGCGCGCGGCATGGATCCGGATGCGCCGCGCCACCTGAGCAAGGTCACGAAGACCAACTAGGCAAGCAGCACCTGGCAGCCCCGGCCCCGGCACGGGACGGGGCTGCCGATAGCAAATAGAATATAAGCGACGGCAAGGGCATGTACCCGCGCCGCGGACTCATGGACATTGGGGCGCTACGCTCCAGGATAAAAATGACGATCAAGAGACTGTTGGCGGTGTTTGCCTGCGCGAGCCTGTTCGCGCCACAGGCATGCGCTGTCGAAAAAATCGAATTCTGGACCTTCAGCATGAAGCCCAAGTTCACGCCGTATTTCAATGCGGTGGTGGCGCGCTATGAGGCGCAGAATCCCGACGTCAAGATCGAGTGGATCGACTTCCCGTGGGACGTCATCCAGACCAAGCTGGTCACGCGCATCGTGGCCGGCACGCCGCCCGCGCTGGTCAGCCTGAACGTGCCCTGGGCCGACGAATATGCGCGCGACGGCCTGCTCACGCCCGTCGACGCCTTGCTTGGCGAAGCGCGCGCCAGCTACCTACCCAGCGCCCTGGAAGACTTGCGCTTCAAGGGCCGCACGTATGGCTTCCCCATGTACAGCAATGTCGCGGTGATCGCCTTCAATACCGCCATTTTCAAGCAGGCGGGCCTGTCGCGCGGCCCCACCAGCCTGGATGAACAGCTGGCCTTCGCGCGCCAGATCGCACAGCGGACGGGCAAGGCCGGCATCGCCCCCGCCCTCTCCAAGATCGATGGCCTGTTCATGCAGCAGGGCCTGGCCGTGATCGCCAACAACCGGGCCGTCTTCAATTCGCCGCAGCACGTGGCGCTGGTGCAGAAACTCGCCGATACCTACAAGGTTGGCGGCCTGCTGAAGGAAAGCCTGTTCGCCGAAGATAACTTCCCCGCCGTGATCGACGCCTACAAGGGCGGGCGCCTGGGCATGCTGCTGGCGCCGCCGACGGCCATGCAGCGCATCCGCAGCGACGCGAAGGACATCTACGCCATCACCGATGTGGCGCCCGCGCCACTGGGCCCCACCGGCATCGCCGACGGCGGCTGGCTGGTGCACTTCGCCATTCCGAAAGGCGTGTCGATGCGCCTGCTGCCCTCGGTGGGCAAGTTCGCGCGCTTCCTGACGGGCGATGAAAACCAGCTGGCGTTCGCGCGCCAGGCCAGCGTCTTCCCGACCACCATCAAGGCGGCCGCCGACCCGTTCTTCCTGTCCACGCCGAAGCACGCGGGCGCGGCCGAAAAAGCCGTGGCCGCCGGCGCCATGTCGATGAACCACTCGCGCACCCTGTACGTGGCCGGCATCGACGACTACGACGAACTGCGCCGCTCGCTGGTAAAAGCCGTCGAGGCAGGCGTCACGGGCAAGCAGGATGTCAGGCAGGCGCTGGACCAGGCCGTCGCCATCTGGAACAAGAAGCTGGCCACCCTGCCGCGCCACTGAGGACACCATGAAACTTGCCCACCGCCACAGCCTGCAAGCCTGGCTGTTCCTGACCCCGGCCCTGCTGCTGCTGGCCGCCTTTTCCTTCTGGCCCGTCGGCTATGGTTCCGTGCTGGCCTTTACCGACTACAGCCTGATACGCGAGACGCGCTTCGTCGGCCTGGATAATTTCCGCTACATCTTCAATAACGAGATGTTCGTCTCGGGCCTGAAAAACTCGCTGATGTTTTTGCTGATGGTGCCCTTCGTGCAGATCGGCGCCATTACCCTGGCCGTGCTGGTCAACAACCGCCTGCCCGGCATCCGCTTGTTCCGCGCCGCCTTCTACGTGCCGGTGGTGACCACCGTGTCCGTGGTCGGCATCATGTGGGGCTTCATGTTCCACGAGCAGGGCGCGCTGAACTACGTGATGATGACGTTGAAGCTGGTGAATGCGCCCGTCGGCTGGCTGTCGAACGACAGCCTGGCCCTGTTTGCCGTGATGTTCGTCACCCTGTGGCGCGGCCTGGGCTGGTACATGGTGATGTACCTGGCGGCGCTGCAATCGATCCCGTCGGACATGCAGGAAGCGGCCATGCTCGATGGCGCCAGCCGCTGGCAGCGTTTCTGGAAAATCACCGTGCCGATGCTGCGCCCGACCATCATGCTGTGCTCCATCCTGTCCGTGCTGGCGGCCTTGAAGGCCTACCAGGAAGTCGACGTGCTGACCCAGGGCGGCCCGATGAACTCCACCTTCACGGCGCTGTACTACGCCTACGACCAGGGTCTCAAACACTTGAAACTGCCGCGCGCGCTGGCGGCCAGCTTCGTCGTCTCGCTGTTCTGCATCGGCATCGCCCTGCTGTGCCTGCGCTACCTGAAACCCAAGCACCGCTGATAAGGGAATGACCATGACCACCCGTTCCCGCCCATTCAAGAGCCGCCTGCGGCGCATCGGCCAGCATGCCGGCCACTACGCCGTGCTGTGCGCCATCGCCGTCGTCTGCGTCTTCCCGTTCTGGTGGACGCTGGTGACGGCCATTTCCACGGAAGGCAATATCTTCGCCTTCCCGCCCACCTTCTGGCCCAAGGCCCCTTCGTTTGAAAACTTCATCGAAGTATTCAACGCGATTCCCATCTGGTCGTTCTTCAAGAACTCCGTGCTGATCGCCGTGTTCACCGTCTTCTGGAAACTGCTGCTGTGCTCACTGGCAGCGTATCCGCTGGCGCGCCTGAAGTTTCGCGGCCGCAAACTCGTGTTCGGCCTGATCCTCGCCACCCTGGTGCTGCCGTCGGAGGTGAACTTCCTCGTCAACTTCATCACCATCACGCAAATGAGCCTGGTCGACACCTACACGGGCGTGATCCTGCCCAACGTGGTGACGGCCGTGGCCATTTTGCTGCTCAAGCAGGCGTTCGAGGAAGTGCCGCAAGACCTGATCGATGCGGCGCGCGTCGATGGCGCGTCCGAGTGGATCATCTTCAGCCGCATCATGCTGCCGCTGATCACGCCGTGGCTGGCCACCGTCGGCATCCTGACGGCCGTCGAATCGTGGAATGAATACATCTGGCCCTCCATCGTCATGAGCAAGCCCGACGAATTTCCCCTCTCGGTGGGCGTGCTGTATTTGCGCGGCACCTTCGGCAGCAGCACCCGCGTGATCGCCGCCGGCACCCTGATCACCATCGTGCCGACCCTGCTGGCGTTCCTGTTCACCCAGCGCTTCTTCATGCGCGGCATGGACGGCGCCGTCAAATGAGCGCCGGCATCGCCACCGACCTGCGCCTGCTGGCCGGCCAGCTGCTGATGACGGGCGTCGCCGGCACCGAGCTCGATGCGGCCACGGCGCAGTGGCTGCACGAGAGCGGCATCCGCGCCGTGTGCCTGCGCGCAGACAACATCGCCGACAAGGCGCAGCTGCTGCGCCTTACCTCCGCGCTGCAGCGCGTGCTGGGCGCGCAGGCGCTGATCGCCATCGACACGGCCGGCGCGCCATCGAACTGCCCGGCCTGGCTGGCCAAGCCGCCCACGGCCATGGCCCTGTGCGCCGAAGGCGACGCCAGCC
>NZ_NRDQ01000097.1 GCF_002878455.1 Janthinobacterium sp. AD80 | reverse complement strand
CGCTGGCCAGGGTGCTGCACACCAGCTCGGCCCGCTGCCACGCCGCTTCATGCGCGGGGTCGCTGGCGCGCCAGGCCTGGAAGGCCAGTTGCTCATCCGGCTGCAAGGCGCCCGCATGCAGGCGCACCAGCCACTGCGCCGCTTCGCGCGCGACACGCGGCGCAATGGCTGTCGCGGCCGCCATGCTGGCGCTCACAGGATCAGCAGGATGCAGCGCTCGAAGGCCTGCACCATGTAGCGTTTGATGCTGCGCTCGCTCACGCCAAGGCGCTGAGCAATCTCCGCATAGCCGAGGCCATCGACATGCGCCAGCAGAAAAGCGCTGCGCACAAGCGGCGGCAAGCCGTCGAGCATGGCATCGATGCGCTGCAAGGCTTGCAGCACGATCAAGCGCTCCTCGGGCGACTGCATCAGCAGATCAGGCTGCTGCGCCAGGGTTTCCAGCCATGCTTGCTCCAGCGACAGGCGCCGGTAATGGTCGATCAGCAGGCGCTGCGCCACGGTGGTGAGGTAGGCGCGCGGCTCACGCAAGGTCTGGCGGCCGTCGTGCGGCGCCGTCAGCAGGCGCACGAAGGTATCTTGCGCCAGGTCGGCCGCATGGTCGGCGCACTGCAGCTTGGCGCGCAGCCAGCGCATCAGCCAGCCGTGATGGTTGCTGTAGATGACGGCTATCGACTCGCTGGACTGCGCAATACTCACTGGGGACTCCGTTGCGCCCGATGCGAGGCGCGGCCTGGATGATGGCCGGCTGAAAATCCGCCGACTCAATTGATAATAGTTCTCATTATCACAAATCATCACGCCCGGCGTCAATGCCGGCGCCGTTTCGCGCCTGGAAACTGTTGTTTCGCGCAGCGTCTAGCGCTTGCTATAGATACTTTTCATCACCATGCCACTGCGCATCTTCTTTGCACCGGGCGCCAGCCCGGCCGGGCATGCACCCTGGAATTCCCCGGTCAGTGCCATGCGCTGCACTTCGCTCTTGCCGTTCAGTTCCATGGTGGTATCGGCAGTCAGCGTGTATGCCTTGTTCAGGTCACCGTTGAAGCTGCCCGCCAGCCTGGCGCCAGGACAACTGGATTGAAAAACGTAACTATCGCCATCGCGGTGTTGTGATTCAATCGTGCATTCCTGCTCGAAGTCGCTCCACAAATCATCGTCGATCAGGCGGTCGCGTTCGTGGTCGACGCAGATCTCCCAGGAAAACGGCGACGTGGCCGGCGTCACCTTCCACAGCCCGGACGCGCGTTGCAAACGCTGCGCCGGCTCCGCCGCCGAAGCGGCAATGGCGGCCGTGGCGGCGCACAGGGATAGAATGGCCATCAATATCAGGGGCGCGCTACGCGTCATGAGGCAGTCTCTTTCGGCAAAAATGCTGAATATAGCAAACGGCGGCGTGCGCCCGCCGCACGATACGCTCAGTGCCGCATCACCTTGTCGGGCGTCATCGGCGTGCTGCGCAGGCGGCGGCCCGTGGCGTGGTAGATGGCATTTGAAACGGCCGCAGCCACGCCAACGATGCCGATTTCGCCCACGCCCTTGGCGCCCAGGCGGCTGACGATGCGGTCATCTTCCTGCACGAAGATAACCTCGATGGCGTGGATGTCGGCATTCACGGCCACGTGGTATTCGGCCAGGTTGTGGTTCATGAAGCGCCCCAGCCCATGGTCCATCAGGGTTTCCTCGTGCAGGGCCTGGCTGATGCCCCATACCACGGCGCCGCTGACCTGGCTGGCGGCCGTGCGGGGATTCATGATGCGTCCCGCCGCCACGGCGCTGACGACGCGCGTGACTTTCACCGTGCCCAGTTCCTCGTCCACGCGCACTTCGCAAAACACGGCCGAATGCACGGCGCGCGTGTATTTGCGCTGCTTGAGCATATTCGGCAGCAGCAGGTATTTTTCCGCGATCTGGCTGACCTCGGCCGCCCGCAGCACGTCCGTCAGTGCCATGCCCGTTTCGTGCGCGCGGCGCAGGCGCATGCGCCCTTCCGCGAACTCCACGTCGGCCAGGCGCGCGCCGGAAAACGGTGAATCTGGCAGCTGGCTGGCCAGCTTGAACAGGGATTTTTTCAGTTTCTCGCAGGCGCCCTGCACGGCCGAACCTACCGTTGCCACATGCGAGGAACCGCCCTCGACGGGCGCCACCGACAGGGTCGAGTCGCCCAGCTGGAAGGCGACCATTTCCAGCGGCAGGCCCAGTGCCTCGGCGGCGATGGTGGCCATGACGGTGTACGTGCCGGTGCCAATATCGGTGGCCGCGCTGCTGACCAGCAGACGCCCATCATCGTGCAGCACGGCGCTGGCGCGCGCGAACATCTGCATCGCATCCCAGATGCCGGTGGCCATGCCCCAGCCCACCCATTCCGTGCCTTCCCGGCGGCTGCGCGGCGCCAGCGGGCGGGTGCTCCAGCCAAAGCGCGCGGCACCTTGCGCATAGCAGGCGCGCAGCTCCTTGCTCGAATATGGCAAGCCGTCGACGGGATTCGACTCCGCGTAATTTTTCAGGCGCAAGGCCAGCGGGTCCATGCCCACGGCATACGACAATTCGTCCATCGCCACCTCCAGCGCGTGCACGCCGTGCGCCGCACCGGGCGCGCGCATGTCCATGGGGCTGAACTGGTCGAGCGCCACCAGCTGGTAGCCCAGGCGGATATTTTCGCACGCATACAGCTGCCCGGACCAGTTGACCACCGCTTCCACATAGTCTTCAAAACGCGACGTTTCCGCCACTGCCTCGTGCCAGATGGCTTGCAGGACGCCGTCGCGGCTGGCCGCCAGTTTCACGCGCTGCCAGGTCTCGGGGCGGTGGCCAAAGGTGAACATCTGCTGGCGCGTCATCGCCACGCGCACGGAGCGCTGCCATTTCAATGCCGCCATCACGGCCAGCGGCAGCTGGTACTGGGGCCGCAAGCCGGCACCGAAGGCGCCGCCCACATAGGGATTGCGCACGGTGACTTTCGATTTCGGCAGGCCGAACACGCGCGACACGTACCAGCGGCTGTTTTGCGAACTTTGCGTCTTGTCGTAGATAGTCAGGTGGCCGTCGGCGGAACGGATCACGGTGGAGGCAAACAGCTCCATGGGATTATGGTGCTCGACGCCGCTGTAAAATTCGGCATCGATGCGGCAATCGGCGGCCTGCCAGGCTTGCTCGGCATGGCCTTTTTCGTCAGGCGGCGGCGTGTAGCCGGCTTTCAGCCCTTTCGGCTGGTGCATCCGCGCCAGGTGGGGCAGCAAGCCCGTTGCATGCGGCTGCTGTGCATACTCCACCTGCACCAGCGCCGCCGCATGGCGCGCCGCCTCGAAGGTGTCGGCCAGCACCAGCGCCACGGGCTGGCCGTTGCTGACGATGTGTTCATCGTACAGGGGCCGGAACGGCGCGCCGCCGGGGGCCGTCATGTCCTTGTAGAACAGGTCGTAACTGCGCATCTTCGGCCGGTTCTGGAACGTGATGACGTCCACCACGCCAGGCTGGGCCAGCGCCGCGCTGGTGTCGAACGAGACGATGCGGCCCCGCGTGATGGTGCTGTTGACCACCACGCCGTACAGCAAATCGCCGGCGGGCATTTCCGCCGCATAGCGCGCCGCGCCCGTGACCTTGTCGCGGCCATCCACGCGCGCGACGGGCATGCCCGTCTTCACATGGCCGGTGCCCGGCTCGGCCACGGGGGTGCGCAGTTCCGCAATCAAGCCTGTCGTCGATGCGCTCATGCCGCTCCCCTTGTCATCACGGTGCTGCCATGGCCGGTGTTGTTGTGGGTACCCGCCACCGCCATCGCCAATGCCCGCACGATGGAGCGCCGCGCCATGAGAATTTTAAAATCGTTGCCGCCCTGCCCCTGCGCTCCCTCCAGCAGGCGGTCGGCAAAGGCGGCAAAGCGCGCCGCATCGGGCGCACCCTGCAGCAGCGCTTCCGCTTGCGGCACGCGCCACGGCTTGTGCGCCACGCCGCCCAGCGCCACCCGTCCTTCGCGTATCAGCCCGTCCTCGCCGATATCGAGCATGGCGGCCACCGACACCAGCGCGAACGCGTAGGAAGTGCGCTCGCGCAGCTTCAGATAAATGGAGTGGGCGGCAAACCGCGGCGCCGCCGGCAGCGCGATGTGCGTGATCAGCTCATCGGGCGCCAGGGTGGTGTCGATGTGCGGCTGCTCGCCGGGCAGGCGGTGAAAATCGCCAAAGGCGATGGTGCGCTCGCCCTCCTGCGTGGCCACGTGCACCACGGCGTCGAGGACGCGCAAGGCCACGCACATGTCGGAGGGATGCGTGGCGATGCACGATGGGCTGGCGCCCAGGATGGCATGCTGGCGCGACAGGCCGTCGATGGCCGGGCAGCCGCTGCCAGGCGCACGCTTGTTGCATGGCACGCCCACGTCATAGAAATAATGGCAGCGCGTACGCTGCAGCAGGTTGCCGCCATTGCTGGCCATGTTGCGGATCTGCGGCGAAGCACCGGCCAGGATGGCGGCGCTGAGCAGCGGATAGCGCTCCAGCACCAGCGGGTGGTAGGCCGTGGCCGCATTGCGTGCCAGCGCGCCCAGCAGCAAACCGCCATGCCCATCGTCTTCGATGGTATCGAGCGCGAGGCGGTTGATGTCGATCAGCCGTTGCGGCAGCATCACGCGCTCTTTCATCAGGTCGATCAGGTTGGTGCCGCCGGCAACAAAGCGCGCGCCTTCCGCGCGGATCTGCGCCAGCGCGGCGGGCACGTCGAACGGCACCACGAACGAGAGCGGGTTCATGCTGGCACCACGCCGGCCGGCGCACCGGCGCCGCCGTCCTGTGGCTCAGCAGGCAGTTGCATCACCTCGGCCAGCGCGTCGACGATTTGCGGATAGGCGCCGCAGCGGCAGATGTTGCCGCTCATTAGCTCGCGCACTTGCGCCCGCGTGTGCGCCTGCCCCTCGTTGATCAGCCCCATGGCGGAACACAGCTGGCCCGGGGTGCAGTAACCGCATTGAAAAGCGTCATGCGCGATGAAGGCCTGCTGCAGCGGATGCAGCTGCGCACCGTCGGCCATGCCCTCGATCGTCGTGACGTCGCGCCCTTCCTGCATCAGCGCCAGGGTCAGGCAGGAATTGATGCGCTTGCCGTCCACCAGCACCGTGCAGGCGCCGCACTGGCCATGGTCGCAGCCCTTCTTCGTGCCCGTCAGGTCCAGGCGTTCGCGCAGCAGGTCAAGCAGACTGACCCACGCTTCCACATACAAGTGATGCCGCTGGCCATTGATCCCCAGGCTGAGCGGATACAGGGGAACGGGCGGCGCGGCCTGCCGGGCGGCAGGCGGTGAGGTAGCTAAGCGGGTATCCATGGCAAACCCTTCATGACGAATCGTGGGGATGCCTGGATAGTAAGATTGTAGCGAAGGTTCTTATATGCGCTTACGCACATATGGAAAATTGAGGGGATAAGCGCGCGGCATGCGGGACTGTGCAGGTCCGGCTGAAAGACAAGCATATGAGCGCCATGCCTGACGGGGCAGCTTGCCATGCACCGATATGGGTGGCGCTGCTGACCTTGATGACTTCGGTGGCTATAGTCGGCTTACGCGCGCAGCGCTAAGCCGACCTACGCCTGCCTACGCCGGCCTGTGCCGACGTATTTGCAGGCTGATCAACCGGCAAGCGCCGCTCAGTGCTGCCCGATTTTCATGATTTTCAGCGCATTCGTGCCGCCGACCTTGCCCATCGGCTCGCCCCAGGTCAGCACGACGGTGTCGCCCTTGGCCACGACTTTATGTTCCACCAGCAAGTCTTCCGCCTGCTGCAAGACCTTGTCGCGGTCCGTGCCGGAGGTCAGTTCCAGGGTGCTGACATTGCGGTACAGGGCCAGCTTGCGGCGCGTGCCCACGCTTGGGGTCAGGGCGACGATGGGGATGTCGATGTTGCAGCGGCTCATCCACAGTGCCGTGGAGCCCGATTCCGTGAGGGTGGCAATCGCCTTCACGCGCAAATGGTGGGCCGTAAACAGGGCGCCGTAGGCAATCGACTGGTCGATGCGCGAGAACGTGGCGTTGAGGAAATCGGCGTCCAGCTTGCAGGTGTCCCACTTTTCCGCATCCAGGCAGATGGCGGCCATGGCTTCCACCGTTTCGATCGGATAGCGGCCCGAGGCCGTTTCCGCCGAGGTCATGACGGCGTCCGTGCCGTCCAGCACGGCATTGGCCACGTCCGACACTTCCGCGCGGGTCGGCACGGCGTTGACGATCATCGATTCCATCATCTGCGTGGCCGTGATCGCCAGTTTATTTGACGCGCGCGCCATCTTGATCATGCGCTTTTGCAGGGCCGGCACGGCCGCGTTGCCCACTTCCACGGCCAGGTCGCCGCGCGCCACCATGATGCCGTCGGACGCATCGAGAATTTCTTGCAGGGCGGGAATGGCTTCCGCACGCTCGATCTTGGCGATCATCATCGGCTTGTGGTCCCACGCTTCGCCGGCGATATTCGCCAGTTGGCGCGCCATGACCATGTCGGTGGCGTTTTTCGGGAACGAGACGGCCACGTAGTCGGCCTGGAAGCTCATCGCCGTTTTCACGTCTTCCATGTCTTTCGCCGTCAGGGCAGGCGCGGACAAGCCGCCACCCTGGCGGTTGATGCCCTTGTTGTTCGACAACTCGCCGCCGATCTTGACGGTGGTGTGGATTTCGCTGCCGACGACTTTATCGACCGTCAGCACGATCAGGCCGTCGTTGAGCAGCAATACGTCGGCAGCACGCAAGTCGCGCGGCAATTCCTTGTAGTCGAGGCCGCAGCGCTCGATGTTGCCCAGTTCGCCGTTCTCGCCCCACTTGGCGTCGAGGATGAACTTGGCGCCGTTGACGAGGAAAATCTTGCCTTCTTCAAACTTGCCCACGCGAATCTTCGGGCCTTGCAAGTCGGCCATGATGGCCACTTCGCGGCCGCACAGGGCTGCTGCTTCGCGCACCATGCGGGCGCGGTCGATATGGTCTTGCGCCTTGCCATGCGAGAAGTTCAGGCGCACGACGTCGACGCCGGCCTTGAACATGCGGACCAGGGTATCGATATCGTTCGAAGCGGGGCCGATGGTGGAAACGATCTTGGTGGCGCGTTGCTGTACTTGCATGGTCATGGTGTGCTGCTTTCTATTAATGAGTCGTGTTGCTACAAGGGCCAGCCTTGTGGGCCGGCCGTCCTGGTGCGCTGGATCAGCGCTGGTACTGTGTTCTTACTTGGCCGCCATCAGGGCGACCGTGGTGTCGAGCATGCGGTTCGAGAAGCCCCACTCGTTGTCATACCACGACGACACTTTCACGAGGCGGCCCGAAACCTTGGTCAGGGTCGAATCGAAATTCGACGAAGCCGGGTTGTGGTTGAAATCGATGGAAACGAGCGGCTCCGTCTGGTATGTGAGGATGCCTTTCAGTGCGCCTTCCGACGCCGCTTTCAGCAAGGCATTGACTTCGACCACCGTCGTGTCGCGCTTGGCGATGAAGGACAGGTCGACCAGAGAAACGTTGATTGTCGGCACGCGCACGGCAAAGCCGTCCAGTTTGCCGTTCAGTTCCGGCAAGACGAGGCCGACAGCGGCAGCCGCGCCCGTCTTGGTGGGGATCATCGAATGCGTGGCCGAGCGGGCGCGGCGCAAGTCTTCATGCATCACGTCGGACAGCACCTGGTCATTCGTGTAGGCGTGCACGGTGGTCATCAGGCCCGATTCGATGCCGATGGCGTCGTTGAGCGGCTTGACCAGTGGCGCCAGGCAATTCGTCGTGCACGAGGCGTTGGAAATCACGGTGTCTGTGGCTTTCAGCACATGCTGGTTCACGCCAAAGACGATGGTGGCGTCCACGTCCTTGCCGCCCGGCGCGGAAATGATGACTTTTTTCGCGCCGCCCTTCAGGTGGGCCGAGGCTTTTTCCTTGGTGGTGAAGAAACCCGTGCATTCGAGCACCACGTCGACACCCAGCTCGCCCCAGGGAATCAGGGCCGGGTCGCGTTGCGCGAAGACGCGGATGCGGTCGCCATTGACGAGCATGTTCTCGCCATCGATGGTGACAACGCCGGGAAACTTGCCGTGCACCGTGTCATAGCGCGTCAAATGCGCATTCGACTTGGCGTCGCCCAGGTCATTGATGGCGACGATTTCGATATCCTGCTGCTTGCCGCCTTCATAAAACGCGCGCAAGACATTGCGGCCGATGCGGCCATAGCCATTGATGGCAACTTTGATGGTCATGCTGTCTCCTTGTTGTTTTTTAATTAAAACTAGCCCAAGTACAAAGCTGGGGTCAGACCTTAAGGTCTGACCCCGGCATTTGCCCTTGGGTTAAAAAGAATCAACCACTATTCCTCAGCCCCGCCGCGATGCCATTGATCGACAAATGAATGCCCGTACGCGCCGCCGCATCCTGCTTGCCTTCGCGGAAACGCTGCAGCAACTCGACCTGCACGTGGTTCAGCGGATCAATGTAGGGGAAACGGTTGCGGATCGAGCGCTGCATCAGCGGATTGGCTTGCTGCAGCTCTTCCTGGCCCGTGATCAGTTTCAAGGCGTCCAGGGTGGCCGCATATTCGGCGCGGATGCGGGTAAAGATGGCATCGCGCAAGGCCTTGTCCTTGACCAGTTCCGCATACTTGCCGGCGATGGCGATGTCGCTCTTGGCCAGCACCATATCCATGTTCGACAGCAAGGACGTGAAGAAGGGCCAGTCCGTGTACATGCCGCGCAGCACGTCCGCGCCATCGGCCGGATGGGCGGCCAGGTAAGCTTGCACGGCGGAACCGAAACCGAACCAGCCCGGCAGCATCAAGCGGCATTGCGCCCAGCTCAAGACCCACGGAATGGCGCGCAAATCCTCGATGGACGTGGATTTCTTGCGCGAGGCGGGACGGCTGCCGATGTTCAGCGCGGCAATCTCGGCGATCACGGTCGATTCCCAGAAATACTGTTCAAAGCCCTCGGTGCCGTAGACCAGGTCGCGGTAGGCGTTCAGGGCTGTGCCAGACAATTCTTCCATGGCGGCCAAATGGCCGGCGCCAGCCGAAGCCTTCGGTTGCAGCTGCGCCTGCGGCAGCAGGGTCGACTGGATGGTGGCGGCCACCAGCACTTCCAGGTTGCGGCGCCCTACTTCCGGGTTCGCATATTTGGCCGTGATGACTTCGCCCTGCTCCGTCAGGCGGATCTGGCCTTGCACGGCACCGGCCGGCTGGGCCAGGATGGCTTCGTAGCTGGGTCCGCCGCCACGGCCCACGGAACCGCCGCGGCCATGGAACAGTCGCAGCTTGATCTGGTATTGCTTGAAGACATTCACCAGCTCGATCTCGGCCTTGTAGAGTTCCCAGCCGGAAGTGAGGAAACCGCCATCCTTGTTGCTGTCCGAATAGCCAAGCATGACTTCCTGCTGGTCGCCGCGCGAGGCCAGCAAGCCGCGGTAGAACGGCAGGCCGAACGCGCGCGCCATGATGGCGGGGCCGGCGCGCAAGTCGTCGATGGTTTCGAACAGCGGGATGATGTTGACGTCCACTTCGCGGCTGTCCTGGCGCAGCAAGCCCACTTCCTTGAGCAGCAAGGCCACTTCCAGCAAGTCCGAGACGCTGGCCGCCTTCGAGATGATGCAATTCGGCACAGATTCCTTGCCATATTTGACATGCGCTTCGCGCACGGCGCGGAAGATGTCAAGCTCGGACGTGGTTTCTTCCGAGTATTGCGCATAAGGCGAGGTCAGCAGGCGTGGCGAGTCCAGCTCGGCCAGCAGCAAGGCGATGCGCTGCTCTTCGTCCAGGTCCAGGTAGACGAGGCCAGGCTTGACGCCAGCAAACAGTTCGCCCACCACGCGCTCGTGCACGTCGGAATTCTGGCGCAAATCCAGCGGTGCCAGCGAGAAACCAAACACCTTGACGGCGCGGCGCAGCTGGCGCAGGCGGCCTCGGGCCAGCGAACGCAAGCCATTGCTGACCAGCGAATGCTGCACCACGTCCAGGTCGGCCAGCAGCTCGGCAGCGGAAGCGTACGACTGCACGCCGTCGGCCTGCCTGCCCTTGCCAGTGAGCACGACGCGCGTGGCTTCCAGGCGCGCGTGGATGCCGTGCAGGGCGCGGCGATACGGCTCGTCCACGCGGTGCGGCGAGGCATCGGCCGAACGTTCAGCCAGCGCGCGCAGCGGTTCGCTGCAGGAATTCAATATTTGCGCCAGCGACAGTTGCGACGCCAGCTTGCGCAACTCGCCGAGGTAGAAATCGAGCACCTTGTCAGCCTGGGTTTGCAGGGTGCTGCGCAGGATGTCGGCCGTGACAAACGGGTTGCCGTCGCGGTCGCCGCCGATCCAGCTGCCGACCTTCATGAAATTGGGCAATTCCACATCTTCCCAGCGGGCATCGCGCTGGGCCAGCATGCTTTCCAGCGAAGAATACAACTTCGGCAGTTCGCGCAAAATCGTGTGGTCGTAGAACGACAGGCCATTGGCCACTTCATCCATGACGGACAGCTTGCTCGTCCGCAGCAAGCGCGTTTGCCACAGGGTGACGATGCCGCGGCCCAGCGCTTCTTCGTTCTGCTCCACCTCTTCCGGCGTCATCTGCACACGGTCGCGTTCGTTCAACAGGCGCGCGATGGCCATCTGGCAATTCTGGATACTCTTGCGCTGCACTTCCGTCGGGTGCGCCGTGAACACGGGGCTGACAAAGGCGTCTTCAAAGAAAGTTTCCAGGGCATCGGCCTGGCCCGCGTCCAGCACATTGCCGACGGCATGGCTGAGACTACCCTGGCGCGGCGGCGAGCCGGCGATCAAATGGGCGCGCGTGCGGCGAATGTGATGCTGATCTTCGGCAATATTAGCCAGCAGCGAGAAGTAGCTGAAGGCACGTGTCAATTGGGTGGTTTCTTCCTGCGACAGCGCTTGCAGCGCATCCGACAGTTGCGTGCCTGCCACTGCGTCATTGTCGCGGCGGAAACGGATGGCCAGCTGGCGTACATGTTCGATGCGTTCAAAGGCAGGGTCGCCCAGGTGATTGCGGATGGCGTCGCCCAAGAGACGGCCCAGCTGGCGGATATCGCTGCTCAGCAGCTCGTCTTTCACTTCATTCATTTGCATGGTATGTATTTCCTGGGGCGGCCGCCTTGCCGGCACCGCACAGATTGCGTAGTACGCGCTTCCCGGCCGGGAAACGCCCATCGTCCAATTTGTAGTAAATTTACCTTATTGTTTCACCATCCTCTTGATTTCCATCAACAAAATCCATGCTCAAAGGGCTTTTACGGGCGTACAAGCTGTTTGCCAAGGCAACAATATGAAAATTTACTACGCATTTGAGCGAAAGGCAACCAACTTTTGCCTTTCGAGGCGGAAATGTGACGTGAAAATGCGCAGCGGCCCGGCACTGGCCAGACACTTTTCCTGTATGCTGGCAGCCAGAAAGAAGGATGTAATCCACATCTTTATCAACGCCACCGACGATGCGACTGACTGCCTACACCGACTACACCCTGCGCACCCTGATGTACCTGGGCGTGCACCGCGACCGCCTCGTGACCATCCAGGATATTGCCGACCTGCACTCCATCTCGAAGAATCACCTGATGAAGGTGGTGCATCAGCTGGGCTTGTCCGGCATCGTGGAAACCGTGCGCGGCAGAAATGGCGGCCTGCGCCTGGCGCGCGAGCCGGCCGAGATCAATATCGGCACCGTCGTGCGCGAGACGGAAAGCGACTTCTTCATGGCCGAGTGCTTCAACAAGGACAACAACACCTGTCCGCTGACACCAGACTGTCAGCTGAAGGCCAAGCTGGGCCAGGCCACGGCCGCCTTCCTGGCCGTGCTCGACACCGTGACCCTGGCCTCGATACTGGCGGAAACGCCAGGCGCGCCCGCACTGGCGCCGGGCGTGATACCGCTGCGCGTGGCCAGGTAAAAAGCCGCGTCAGAAACAACAATGCCCGGCGAACCGGGCATTGTTTGTTTCAGCAACTACATCAGCAATATCAATGCGCGCTGGCACCTGCCGCGCCGATGCCTGTTTCCGAACGCATTTGTTGCGCTTCGTAGCCGGCACGGTCGATGCGCGCGCGCGGGCTCTTGTCGAGCACCGAGAACAGCCAGATGCCGACAAAGCCGGCCGTCATCGAGAAGATGGCGGGCGAAGCATACGGGAACAGCGCTTCGCCGTAGCCCAGCACGTCGACCCACACGGACTTCGATACCACCGTCAGGCCCACGGCCGTGATCAGGCCGATGAAGCCGCCGATGGTGGCGCCCCGCGTGGTGCAGTCTTTCCACAGCACCGACATGAACAGCACGGGGAAGTTGGCGGAAGCGGCGATGGCGAAGGCCAGCGACACCATGAAAGCGATATTCTGCTTCTCGAACACGATGCCCAGCACCACGGCGATGATGCCCAGGGCAATGGTGGTCAGGCGCGATACCTTCAGTTCGTTGGCGCCCGTGGCCTTGCCCTTCTTGAACACGGTGGCGTACAGGTCATGCGACACGGCCGAGGCGCCCGACAGGGTCAGGCCCGCCACCACCGCCAGGATGGTGGCAAATGCCACGGCCGACATGAAGCCGAGGAAGACGTCGCCGCCCACGGCCTTGGCCAGATGCACGGCCGCCATGTTATTACCGCCCAACAATTTACCAGCAGCATCCTTGAAGTCAGGATTGGTGCTCACCAGCACGATGGCGCCAAAGCCGATGATGAAGGTCAGGATGTAGAAATAGGCGATCCAGGTGGTAGCCCAGAACACGGATTTGCGCGCTTCCTTGGCGCTCGGCACCGTGAAGAAGCGCATGAGGATGTGCGGCAGGCCGGCCGTGCCGAACATCAGCGCCATGCCGAACGAGATGGCGGAGATCGGGTCCTTGATGAAGCTGCCAGGGCCCATGATGGCTTCCTTGGTGGCGTGCACTTCGACGGACTTGGCGAACAGGGCTTCCGGGCTGAAATTGAATTGGGCCAGCACGGCGATGGCCATGAAACTGGCGCCGCCCAGCAGCATCACCGCCTTGATGATTTGCACCCAGGTGGTGGCTGTCATGCCGCCGAACAGCACGTAGATCATCATCAGGGTACCGACCAGCACGACGGCAATCCAGTATTCCAGGCCGAACAGCAGCTTGATCAGCTGGCCCGCGCCCACCATCTGCGCGATCAGGTAAAAGGCCACGACCACCAGGGTGCCGGAGGCCGAGAAAATGCGGATCGGCGCCTGCTTGAAGCGGTAGGCGGCCACGTCGGCAAAGGTGAAGCGGCCCAGGTTGCGCAGGCGCTCGGCCATCAGGAAGGTGATGATGGGCCAGCCGACGAGAAAGCCGATGGCATAGATCAGGCCATCGTAGCCGTTCAAAAAGACGGCGGCGGAAATGCCGAGGAAGGACGCGGCCGACATATAGTCGCCGGCGATCGCCAGGCCATTTTGAAAGCCCGTGATGCCGCCGCCTGCCGTGTAGAAGTCGGAGGCCGACTTGGTTTTCGCGGCCGCCCACTTGGTGATGAACAGGGTGAAAATGACGAAGGCGGCAAACATGATGATCGCCGTCCAGTTGGTCGGTTGCTGTTGCGCCTGGCCCAGGTCGGCGCCGGCCGCCAGCACGCTGTTGCTGGCCGTGGCACCCAGCAAGCTCAGAGCTGCCAGGCAGGACAGTTTGCGCTGCATCGTGACGGCGCCGCTCATGCCTGCACCCGTGCCTGGATGGCGCTGGTCAGGTCGTCGAATTGCTTGTTGGCGCGGCGCACATAAATGCCCGTCACCAGCACGGTAAACAGGATGACGAACAGGCCGATCGGCATGCCCCACGTCATGACGCCGACACCGGTTTTGGTGGCAAGAAATTCCTTATTGAAAGCGATGAGCAGGATGTAGCCGTAGTACACCACCAGCATCACGCCCGTCAGCGCCCAGCCGAAGCGGGAGCGTACCCTGACCAGCTCATGGTAGCTGGGGTCGCGCTTGATTTTTTGAACCAGATCGTCATGCATTGTGTTGCCTCCTGTTATGTGAATGCCTGCTCTTTTGTGCGAGCTTGGATTCACAGTACAGGCCGAGGCTTACCCGCCCCTTACGGCGGAAATTTTTTCACGCCAGGGCAACACCGTAGCGACAAACAGTCAGTTCAGCGCGGCGGCCGGGCCGAAGAATTCATGATGCGTCTGCTGTTCCGGCACGCCCAGTTCGCGCAGGTATTGCTTGACGGCGCGCATGAACGGTTGCGGTCCCAGGAAATACGCATCGACGTCGCGCGATACAGGCAGCCAATGATCGAGGCGCTCTTTGCTCAGCAAGCCGACCGCGTCCGGCGCGTCCTGTTCGCCGGCATGTTGCGCGTAGCAGTAATAGCGTTTCAGCTGCGGGTGCTGCGCGGCCAGCGCGTCGATCTGCTGGCGGAACGCATGCACGCCGTGGTGGCGCGCCGCGTGGATGAAGTGCACGGGGCGCTTGCCGCGCAGCGCCGCCGTCAGCATGGCCAGGGTCGGCGTGATGCCCACGCCGCCGCTGATCAGCACCAGCGGCTTGTCGCTGTCCGTCAGCACGAAGTCGCCCGACGGCGGCGTCAGCTGGACGGTATCGCCGACCTGCACGCGGTCATGGAAGAAATTCGACACCTTGCCGCCCTGCTCGCGCTTGACGCTGATGCGGTAGGTCTGGCCATTGCTGGCGGCCGACAGGGAATACTGGCGGCGCATGGGCACGCCATCAACATCGGCCACCACGCCGATATACTGACCCGGCGCGAAGTCCAGCACGGGCAGGCCATCGGCGGGCGCCATCAGGAACGACGTGATCTCGGCGCTTTCCGCGGTCTTGCTTTGCACTAGGAAATCGCGCGCGCCGCTCCAGCCGCCGGGCGCCGCAGCCTTCTGTCGATAGATGCGCCCCTCCTCGCCGGCCAGGATGTCGGCCAGTTGGCCGTAGGCCGCGCCCCAGGCATCGATAACGGCGTCGCTGGCGACCTCTTCTCCCAGCACTTCGCGGATGGCTTGCAGCAGGCTGGCGCCCACCAGCGGATAGTGTTCGGCGCGGATCTGCAAGGCCACATGCTTGTTGACGATGGTCGATACCAGGCTACCGAGCGCGTCGAGCTGGTCGATATGTTTGGCATACATCAGCACGCCATTGGCCAGTGCGCGCTGCTGCTCGCCGCTGTGCTGGTGCGCCTGGTTAAAGTACGGCAGCACTTCGGGATGGTCGCGGAACAGATTCTGGTAGAAATGGCGGGTCAGCGTCTCGCCGCCCTGCTCGAGGATGGGGACGGTGGCGGTGATGATGGCGCGTTGTGCTTGGGTCAGCATGGATACTCCAGTGGGATTGGTTGAAATGGGCAATTCGGAAAGCAAGGCAGCCGAAAAAACGTAGCGAGCGGCAATGATTTGTGGTCGGGCAGCGCAGGTCGCAAAGCACGCCGCGCAGCACGCATGAGCGGCTGCCTAAAGCGTCTCAATGGCCGGATACAGCTCGCTGTCTTCGCGCCGCATACGCTGGTACAGCGCATGCAGCACGCTGTTGGCTTCGCTGCGGAAGGCATCCGGCTCCGCTTCCAGGCGCACGGGCGTGTTCCAGCGGCCGGCAAATTCCAGGTAGGCGCCAGCGATGCCGTGCATCTCGTTTTCATACGCGCGTCCCATCCGGGCGACTGTTGCCACGCCCGACGCTTGCGCGGCCGGATACAGATAGCGCTGTTCGACGGCCAGGTGCAGCTTGATCAAGCCGCTCATGGCAACGATCTGGCCGGCGATCGCCTGGGCCTGGGCGGCCACGCCGCCGCGCGCCAGCTGGCGCAAGTCATCGATGGCGGCCAGGATGGCCAGGTGCTGCTGCTTGAATTTGTCGATATTCATGGTGTTTCTCTCTTATTGAGTGTGGCCAGTGTAGCGGAATTCACTTAAACATTCAAATCATCTACATCTTTAAAGGCGGTGTTTTTGCACGAAACAGGCATCGACATGCCCACTATGTGCGGCACAGAACACAACAATAAGCCGCGCCTGCCTATACTTGTCCATGACAGCACGGCCCCCTTTCCAATGCAGGCCGCGGCGCAACTTTTACTCCAGCCAAGGATGAGCATGAAAATCAAGACAGGCACGGGCCAGGCGCAGCAACTGGCCGCCATCATCAGCGAACACCACACGGAACTGCTGGACGGCTGGATGGCCGGCCTGATCGCCCGTCTGGTGCGGCGCGACAAAATCGCGGAAAACGAGCTGCGCCAGCAGGCGTCGCAATTTTTGCCCCTGCTGGTGCGCGCGCTGGAAAACAGCGATTCCTTCGATATCGACGCTGGCGCCTGGGACGACGCGCGCCAGCTGCTCGGCGAAATATCGCAGTCGCGCGTGCGCCAGGGCTATGCGCCGATCGACACTGCCAGCTTCGTGTTTTCCCTCAAGGAACCGCTGTATACCTACCTGCGCCAGGCACTCGCCGAGCAGCCGCAGCAGCTTGGCGACGCCATCGTCAGCACCAGCAAGCTGTTCGACGAACTGGGCCTGCTGACCATCGCCATCTATCAAAAGGCGCGCGAACAGGTCATCATGCGCCAGCAGCAGGAATTGCTGGAACTGTCCACGCCGGTGGTGCAACTGTGGCAAAACGTGCTGGCCCTGCCCCTGATCGGCACGCTCGACAGCGCACGCACGCAGGTGGTGATGGAAAGCCTGCTGCAAAAGATCGTCGATACGGGCGCGCTGATCGCCATCATCGACATCACGGGTGTGCCCACCGTCGACACCCTGGTGGCGCAGCACCTGCTGAAAACCATCGCGGCGGCGCGCCTGATGGGCGCCGACTGCATCATCAGCGGCATCCGCCCGCAGATCGCGCAAACCATCGTGCACCTGGGCGTCAACCTGGAAGACGTGCTTACCAAGGCCACCCTGGCCGACGCCTTTGTCGTGGCCCTGAAACGCACGGGTTCCACCATCACCTACCAGCAGCACCAGCACTGAGGCGCCTATGGAAAGAATCCCCATTTTACGCATGGGCCGGCTGCTGCTGGTGACCATCCAGGTGGACATGCATGACCGCCTGGCCATGACCTTGCAGGACGACCTGACAACACGCATCGTCAAGGACCGCGCCACGGGCGTGCTGATCGACATTTCCGCGCTCGACATCGTCGACTCCTTCATCGGCCGCATGATCAGCAACACGGCGGCGATGGCCAAGATCCTCGACGCGCGCACGGTGGTCGTCGGCATGCAGCCGGCCGTCGCCATCACGCTGGTGGAGCTGGGCCTGGCGCTGGAGGGCGTGAGCACGGCGCTGAACGTCGAGCTGGGCATCAAGCTGCTGGAACGGAGCGGCGAATGGGAATGACGGGGGCGCCGTGCTAGGCGCGCAGACACAGGAACGCGCGCAGCCAGGGGCGCCGCAGATCCTGCCCCTGCATAGCGACGAGGATGTCGTGCGCCTGCGCAAGCAGGTACGCGACAGCATGGTCGCCATGGGCTTCAGCCTGATCGAGCAGACCAAGATCATCACGGCTGCCAGCGAGCTGGCGCGCAATACCCTGCGCTACGGCGGCGGCGGCGAAGCGCGCATCGCGCGCGTCAGCGAAGGCGCGCGCCAGGGACTGGAACTGCGCTTTGTCGACCAGGGACCTGGCATCGAGGATATACCCCTGGCGCTGACCGATGGCTACACCAGCGGCGGCGGACTGGGACTGGGGCTGGGTGGCGCCAAGCGCCTGGCCGACGCATTTCACATCGACACGGCGCCCGGCATGGGCACCACGGTCATCATCGCGAAATGGAAACTGTTTTGAACCACCTGGAGCCGCAGCCCGACATACTCAGGCAAAGAAGTTTTTCCATCGGCGAACCGAGCGAGATCGCCGCGGCCCGCCGCGCCGGCAACGAGCTGGCGCGCCTTGTCGGCTTCGACGATGTACGCGCGGGCCAGCTGGCCATCGTCATCAGCGAAGCGGCCACCAACATCATCAAGCACGCGCGGCGCGGCGAGATCCTGCTGCGCAAGGTGCTGCGCGGCGGCACCAGCGGCATCGAAGTGCTGGCCATCGACCAGGGTCCGGGCATGGGCAACGTGCGCCAGCACATGCAGGATGGCCAGTCGACCACGGGCACGTATGGCGTGGGGCTGGGCGCGATACGCCGGCTAAGCCAGGAATTCGACCTGTACACGGCGCCCGGCAAGGGCGCGGCGCTGATGATGGTGGTATGGGGGCCGCACGCCAGCAGCAGCATTCCCGCCAGTCCGAACTGGCAGATCGGCGCCGTCTGCCTGCCGCTGGCATCGGAACAGGTCTGCGGCGACGCCTGGAATATCGTCTGCGAAGGCCATGAACTGAGCCTGATGGTGGCCGATGGCCTGGGCCACGGTCCGCTGGCAGCCAGGGCGTCGGAAACGGCCAGCGCGCTGCTGGAAAACAGCACGCCAGGCCTGCCGCCCCTGCCCGCGCCCTTCATCGAACTGGCCCATGGCGCCCTGCGCGGCACGCGCGGCGCGGCCATGGCGGTGGCGCATATCGATAGCGCGCGCCGCGAACTGCGCTACGCCGGCGTGGGCAATATCGCCGCCTGCGCCTTCGATGCGCATCAGCGGCGCCACCTGCTGTCGCATAATGGCATCGTTGGCAGCAATCTGCGCAAGGTGCAGGAATTCCGCTATCCATGGCAGCTGGGCACCATGCTGGTCATGCATACCGACGGCCTGCACACGCGCTGGGACCTGGAACAGTATCCGGGCCTGGCGCAATGCCACCCCAGCCTGGTGGCCGCCGTGCTGTACCGCGACTTTGCGCGCGGCCGCGACGACATCACGGTGGTGGTGCTGCGCGAGCATGAAGAACACGAAGCCGTGACGGGACAAGAAACGGCATGAGGAAAGGAAGAGCATGACTCAACGCATATTGACGGCGAATATCGCCAGCGAACTCGATGTGGTGGGGGCGCGCCAGCGCGCGCGGCAGATCTCCGCCCTGTGCGGCTTCGGCGTGCAGGACCAGGTGCGCATCGCCACGGCCGTGTCGGAACTGGCGCGCAATGTCTACAACTATGCGGGCAGCGGCAAGATCCATTTCGCCATCGACGGCCAGACGGCGCCGCAGCTGTTCAGCATCCGCATCGAGGACCAGGGCCCCGGCATCGCGCAGCTCGAGCAGATACTGGCCGGCAGCTACCGTTCGCCCACGGGCATGGGCCTGGGCATCCTCGGCGCACAGCGCCTGATGGATCGCTGCCATATCCACAGCGTGCCGGGCATAGGCACGGCCATCACCCTGCAAAAGCTGTTCCCCCGCGACGCGCCGCTGCTCGACGGGCGCAAGATCGGCGCCCTCTCCGGCAGCCTGCAGGCGCTGCCATCGGACATCACGCTGGCCGAAGTGCAGCAGCAGAACCGCGAGCTGCTGGCCACCCTGGCCGAACTGAAAACGCGCCAGGACGACCTGCTGCAGCTGACGCGCGAACTGGAAGACACCAACCGCGGCGTGGTGGCCCTGTACGCGGAACTCGATGAAAAGGCCGACCACCTGCGCCGCGCCGACCAGATGAAATCGCGCTTCCTGTCGAACATGAGCCATGAATTCCGCACGCCCCTGAGCTCCATCCGCGCCCTGTCCAAGCTGCTGCTTGACCGCATCGACGGCGATCTGTCGGAGGAGCAGGAAAAACAGGTACTGTTCATCCTGCAAAGCGCCGTCAGCCTGAACGACCTGGTGAACGACCTGCTGGACCTGGCCAAGATCGAGGCGGGCAAGGTCGACGTGCACGCCAACAGCTTCCAGGTGGCAGACCTGTTCAGCGCCCTGCGCGGCATGCTGCGCCCGCTCCTGGTGTCCGAGTCGCTCACGCTCACCTTCATCGACCCCAACCCGGCGCTGCACATCCACACGGACGAAGGCAAGCTGTCGCAAATCCTGCGCAACTTCATTTCCAACGCCCTCAAGTTCACGGAAGCGGGCGCCATCATCGTCAGCGCCACGCCGCTGCCGGAGCGCGATGCGATCCGTTTTTCCGTGTCCGACACGGGGCTGGGCATAGCCGCCGAGGACGTGCAGGTGATTTTTGAGGAATTCAGCCAGGTGGAAAACCACATGCAGCGCAAGGTCAAGGGAACGGGCCTGGGCCTGCCCCTGTGCCGCAACCTGGCGACCCTGCTCAATGGCACGGTGGCGGTGGAAAGCACCCTGGGCCAGGGTTCGCTGTTTTCCGTCGTCCTGCCCACCAGCTACCACGCGCCGGAAGGCAGCCTGCCGCCGTGCGCGCCGGCCAACGACAATGGCAACGACCAGCGCATCCCCGTGCTGGTGGTGGAAGACAATCCGCCCATCCGCCTGCTGTATGAAAAATTTTTGGCCGGCAGCGAGTTCCGCGTGGTGGCGGCGCGCAGCGTGCGCGAGGCGCAGGAGCGCTGGGAACAGCAGCGCCCCGCCGCCGTCATCCTCGACATCCTGCTGCATGGCGAAAATGCCTGGCACTGGCTGGCCGAATTGAAAAACGATCCGCTGCGGCGCCAGGTACCGATCATCGTCGCCACCGAAATCGACGACAAGCGCAAGGGCCTGGCGCTGGGCGCGGACGCCTACTACGTCAAGCCCCTGCTGCGCCAGCAACTGCTGGCCACCCTGCGCGCGCTGATCGGCAATACACACCACCGGCAAGAGCCGGCTCCGCCGCAAGGCACCACCAACTGGGATGATGCGCATGCTACCGGATAACAACAGCGATGCTCTGATCCTCAACGTCGATGACAGCGACGGCGCACGCTACGCCAAGTCGCGCATCCTCAAACGCGCCGGCTTCAAGGTGATCGAAGCGTCGAACGGCGGCGACGCGCTGCTGCGCGCACGCCAGGAACGCCCGAACCTGATCCTGCTCGATGTCAAGCTGCCCGACATCAATGGCCTGGAAGTGTGCCGCCAGCTCAAGGGCGGCGCCGAAACGAATACCATCCTGGTGCTGCAGACGTCGGCGTCGTGCATCGGTACGGCCGACAAGATCCGCGCCCTTGACGGCGGCGCCGACAACTACCTGGTCGAACCGATCGAGGCGGACGAATTGATCGCCAATGTGCGGGCGCTGCTGCGCCTGGGCCAGGTGGAGCGCGAACTGCGCGAAGTCGACCGCCGCAAGGACGAATTCCTCGCCACCCTGGCGCACGAGCTGCGCAATCCGCTGGGCCCCATCCGCACGGCGCTGGCCCTGCTGTGCAAGCTCGATCCCGTGGTGCCGGCCATGCAGGACAATGCGCGCCGCACCATCGGGCGCCACACGGACCACCTGGTGCGCCTGGTGGACGACCTGCTCGACGTGTCGCGTATTTCGCAAGGCAAGATCTCGCTGCAGTGGGACAGCGTGAACCTGGCAGGCGTGGTGCGCAGCGCGCTGGAAACCAGTTCGCACAGCATCGAGGCGCGCGGCCATGCGATCGACATCGACTTGCCCAAGGAAGAACTGTGGGTTCGCGGCGACGCCGTGCGCCTGTCGCAAATTGTCGCCAACCTGCTGCTCAACGCGGCCAAGTTCACCTCGCCCGGCGGGCGCATTGCCATCGCCGCCGCGCGCGACGGCGACAATGTGCGCATACGCCTGAGCGACAACGGCATCGGCATCGCCGCCGCCAGCATCGACAGCATCTTCGGCCTGTTCGCGCAAAGCGGCCATTCGCCGGATCGGGTGCAGGATGGCCTGGGCATCGGCCTGTCGCTGGTGCGCACGCTGGTGGAACTGCACGGCGGCCAGGTCAGCGTCAGCAGTCCCGGCGTGGGCCTGGGCAGCACCTTCGAAGTCCGGCTGCCGCTGGTCGCCAACGTGCCGATGCCGGCCACCGTGCCGGAAGCGGCAGTGGCCGGCAGCAGCCAGCGCATCCTCGTCGTCGACGACAATCGCGATGCGGCCGACACCCTGGCAGAACTGCTGGAGATGTATGGCCACGCGGTACGCACGGCCTACACGGGCGCGCAGGCGGCCGAGCGCACCCTGGAATTCAAGCCCGACATCGTCTTCCTCGACATCGGCCTGCCCGACATGAGCGGCTACGAAGTGGCGGTCAAGCTGCGCCAGTTGCCGATCCCGCAGCAATTTCAGCTGGTGGCGCTGACCGGCTATGGCCAGGAACACGACCGCCAGGCGGCTTTGGCGGCGGGCTTCAATGAACACTTTGCCAAGCCTGTCGACTTCGGCAAGCTGGCCGCGCTGGGACTGCACATCGGGCAGTGAGCCGGGCTGCGAGGGCCTGCTGCTTGACCTGCCGTCGTCTATAATCGGAAGATGGCCGAGGCAACAGTGCCGGCCCGTCCGGCTTGTCCGGCACACGACCCTGGCCGCGCAGCGCCTGCGCCGCCGCGCCCCCTCACTGGAACGATCACATGAAAACCCGCACGCCCCTGCTGCGCATCACCATGATACTGGGCGCCCTGCACGCCCTGCTGGGCTGGCTCCTGCTGCCGGCGCTGCCTGTCGGCCTGGCCGGCTGGCTGCTGGGCGGCCTGGTCTTGCTCGCCTCGACCATGCTGATGCCGATGACCATCTTCGCCCGCGCCGTTACCAACGATGCGCGCCTGGCCGACCGCCTGAGCTGGGCCGGCTCGCTGTGCATGGGATTTTTTTCCTCGCTGTTCGTGCTTACCGTGCTGCGCGCCCTGCTGATGCTGATTCCCGCCGCGCGCCAGCATGCACAGGCATCCGCCGTGGCCGTCCTGGTTCTGGCCCTGCTGGCGACCGTTGTTGGCTTCATCAACGCCCGCCGCGTGGCGCGCGTGCGCGAAGTGACGGTCCCCATCGCCGGCCTGCCGGCCGCGCTGCAAGGCTTGAGCATCGTGCAATTGAGCGACATCCACGTGGGCGCCACCATCAAGCGCGCGTATGTGGAAGCCATCGTCGCGCGCGCCAACAGCCTGCAGGCCGACATCATCGCCATCACGGGCGATGTGGTCGACGGCACGGTGGCGCAGCTGGCCAGCCATACGGCGCCGCTGGGCGAGCTGCGCGCGCGCCACGGCGTGTTTCTCGTCACGGGCAACCATGAATATTATTCGGGCGCCGCGCCGTGGGTGGCGGAATTTCGCCGCCTGGGCTTGCGCGTGCTGATGAACGAACACGCGCTGCTGGAACACGGCGGCGCGCGCCTGGCCCTGGCCGGCGTCACCGATTTCAACGCGGCCGGTTTCGACCCGGCCCAGAAGAGCGATCCGCACGCCGCCATCGCCGGCGCTCCCGCCGGCATTCCCCGCATCCTGCTGGCGCACCAGCCACGCAGCGCGCCGGAAGCGGAAGCGGCAGGCTACGATTTGCAACTGTCCGGCCACACGCACGGCGGCCAATTCTGGCCCTGGAACCTCTTCGTGCCGCTGCAGCAGCCCTATGTGGCGGGCCTGCACCGGCAAGGCCGGCTGTGGATTTATGTGAGCCGCGGCACCGGTTACTGGGGCCCGCCGAAACGCATCGGGGCGCCGGCGGAGATTACGCTATTGAGGCTGGTGGCGGTGTAGCCAGGGGGCGAGGTCAGAAAGGGAAAAACCGGCCGTCACGTTCAAGCATGCCCGATTCGACCTGCGCGATGGCCACGCAGCCGTCCGTACCGGCCGCCAGGATTGCCACGAGCCGCACCGGGTCGTGATAGAGATAGGCGCCGCCCATATGGCAGGGGACGTGGTCCAGCAAGCGTCCGGCAAGTTCCGCATCGTGGATGGCAAGGCGCACAGGGCAATGCCCATCGGCCAGTTCCAGGTTTGCACTCTCCCCCACAACGAGCATCCCCGCGATCGCATATCGGCCGCCATGGAGACTGCTGCCACCGCCTTGCAGCAGCGCGGCGGTCAGTACCTGGCCGCTCATGCAGCGTCCGCCATCCAGCGCACGAAACGCGCCATCACCTCGGGTGGATTCAATCGCGCCATCGCGCCTTCCACCGCTGCGCTGTCGCTGACCTCGAACAGCAACACGAAATCATCGCGCTGCGCGCCCGCGCCAAATACCCCTTCTGCGTCCAGCCGCGCCAGGGCCGCGATACAGGCCTCGAACACGCCAGCGCGAAAGGTGGTGAAATCCACGTCGAACGGCAAGTGGCGATGCGCCTGCAGGAGCAGGCGGTAGGCGCTGTCGAAATACGCGCCGCCATCGTCAAACGCCCATTCGGCCGGATTCCACAGCATCTCTTCGCCGTATTCCGAGGCGGCCAGCGCTTCGCGGCTGTTCGCCATCGGGCCGATGGTCATGGCGCTGTCGTCGCTGACCAGCGCGAAAGCGTCGATATGCTGGCCGGGATGGGCGCGGCGCACGGCATCGACAGCCAGGCGCGTGGCGTCCGTCACCAGGCTTTGCAGCAGCGCGAAATCGAACACGGCCGGGTCGATCAGCATGGCGCGCGCCAGCGTATAGCCTTCGTCGAGGGCGGCCTGGCAATGCGCCACGTAGGCAGCGCGCGCCAGCGCCTCGCTGGCGTATCCGCTGCGCGCCTCCTCGCCCCAGGTCATGGCCGCGCCGCCGGCCGACCAGAGGTTCGCGCCAAACACGCGCGCCTCGCGGAAGCGGGCGGGTACATCGCCATCAAAGGTGTAAAACAGGCTGTAGTTGCTCGTCATGGAAAATTTTGTCGTTTAATCGGGCCGCATCTGCGCGGCGAAATCGCGCTGGCGGAACTGCTCCAGCAAAAAATCGACGAAGACGCGCGTCTTCGCGGGCAGCAGCTTCTTGCTGGGATAGTACACGGACAAGGGGCCGGAATCGGCATGCCAGCCGGGCAGCAGGCGCACCAGGACGCCGCTGCGCAAGTGGGCCAGCGCGTGCGGCATCGGCAGCAGCGCCACGCCGACGCCCATGATGGCCGCCTGCGCCATCGCTTCCGGATCGTCGAAGATGGCGCGCGGCCGGCATTCGGCCACGCCTTCACCGCCCTGGCCGTTGCGCAGTATCCAGCTGCGCAATCTGCCGCTGCCGGCCGAGCGGCGCGCCACGCCGTCGAAGTGCGCCAGGTCCGACGGATGCGCGGGCATGGCCTTGCCCTGCATGAAGGCGGGCGACGCCGTGGCGACGATGCGCACATGGCCCAGTTCGCGCGCCACCACGCCCGGCGTCAGCTCGATGCCGCCGCCGATGGCGACATCGAAACCTTCGCCGATCAAATCCACCTGCCGGTTATCGAAATGGCAGTCGGGGATCACACCCGGATGGCGCGCGATGAAGTCGCCCAGCAAGGGCACCACATAGCTGCGCCCGAACGATGGCGCCATGCTGATTTTCAGGATGCCCGCCGGCTGGCCGCCCTCTTCCGCCACGCCGGCGATCGCTTCCTGCAAGGTGGCCAGGGCGCCACCGATCTGCTGCAGGAAGCGCTCGCCCCCTTCCGTCAGGGTCAGTTTGCGCGTGCTGCGCTGGAACAGCCGCAGTCCCAGGCCCGCTTCCAGGCGCGCCACGTTCTTGCTGACGGCGGCGGGCGTCAGGCCCAGGCGGCGCGCGGCGGCGGAAAAACTGCCCAGCTCGGCCGACAGCACGAATGATGGCAAGTGATTGAATGCATCCATGCGCCTATTCTACCCGCTCATTTGATATGAATGGTTGAAAGTGATTGTAGCGATTCACGGCTAGCGCAGCAGGAATGAAAGGCAGATACTGAGCTTCTCGACTCATCACACAGAAAGCCCATCATGCAAACCCAAGCCAACACCAGCACTTCCCTGCCACTGCAAGACAAGATCGCCTTTGTGACGGGCGGCTCGCGCGGCATCGGCGCCGCCATCGTGCGCCGCCTTGCCAGCCAGGGCGCCAACGTCGTCTTCACCTATCAAAGCTCCGCTGCCGAAGCGCAGGCGCTGGCCGCCACGGTGGAGGCGGACGGCGGAAAATCCCTGGGCGTGCAGGCCGATGCGGCCGACGCCAGCGCCCTGACGGCGGCCATCGACAAGGTGGCGGCGCAGTTTGGCCGCATCGATATCCTCGTCAACAACGCGGGCGTGTTCCTGCCCGGCGCCATCGACGATTTTTCGCTGGCGGACTTCGACAAGACCCTGGCCGTCAACGTGCGCGCCGTGTTCGTCGGCATCAAGGCCGCTGTGGCACACATGGGGACGGGCGGACGCATCATCAACATCGGCAGCACGAATGCGCACCGCATGCCGTTTGGCGGCGCTGCCGCCTACGCCATGAGCAAGTCGGCGCTGAGCGGCCTGACGCAAGGGCTGTCGCGCGACCTGGGCCCACGCGGCATCACCATCAACAACGTGGAACCGGGCCCCGTCGCCACCGACATGAACCCGCCCACGGGCGACTTCGCCGACCTGATGCACGGCCTGATGGCCCTGCCCCGCCATGGCACGGCAGATGAAATCGCCGGCATGGTGGCTTACCTGGCCAGCGCGGAAGCGGCCTTCGTCACGGGCGCCGGGCTGAAGATCGACGGCGGCTTCGCCGCATAAAAAAAGGGTCAGACCCTGTCGGGTCTGACCCCAGCCTTTGCTTCAGGGCTTTGTTGCCAAGTTGCTTACGCTGCCTTGCGCCGCCGTCCGCGCCACCACAGCAGCAATGCCAGCAGCACCAGCACGCCGACGATGATACCGGCGCGGGCCAGGCCGATCAGGTTCGAGGCAGGACCGCCGTTGCGCAGGGTCGTCACCTGTTCCGCCGTCACCTTGATTGCGGGATTGCCGTACATCTTCTGCACGTAATTGCCGAGGGTGACGATCTGCTCGTCCGACAAGGTCTGGCGGAAGGCCGGCATCAGGTGCCCGCTGCCCCCATCCTGCCGTTCCACGCCGTCGAGGATGGCCATCACCAGGTTATTGCTGTTGCTGCGGCCCGTCACCGAGTTATGGAACAGCGGCGGCAGGCTGCCGTCGAAACTGCCCTCGCCCTTGGCCTGGTGGCAGCTGGCGCACTGCGCATCGTACAGCTGCGCACCCGACATCTTGTTCAGGTTCTGCGGCAGCGGCACGCCGCGGATGCTGCTCAGCTCTTCGCCCGCCTTGCCCCATTGCGTCACCGGTTTCGTGTCGGCCTTGTCGCGGATGGCCGGCACGCCCTTGACGTAGTGGGCGATGGCGTTCAAATCGGCGTCGCTCAGGTGCTTCAGGCTATGGTCGATGGCTTCGGCCATCGGTCCCGCCGCCTGCGCCTTGTTGGCGGTACGGCCCGTGCGCAGGTAGTCGACCAGTTCCTGCTGGCTCCAGCCGCCCACGCCGCTGTTGATGTCCGACGTGATGTTCGGCGCATGCCAGGTGCCCAGGTCGGCGCCGCCCAGTTCCTTCGACAACTGCTCGGCCATCAGCGCATTGCGCGGCGTATGGCAGGTGGTGCAGTGCGCCAGGCCTTGCGCCAGGTAGGCGCCGCGGTTCCATTCCATGCTCTTGCTGGCATCGGCCACGAAAGGCTTCTTGTCGAGGAAGAGCATGTTCCAGCCCGACATCGACAGGCGGATGTTGAACGGGAATGGCAAGTCAGTCTGCTTGGCCGGAGCCGCGTCGACGGCCGCCACGCCATGCATGAAGTAGTCATACAGGGCCGCCGTATCCTCGTCCGTCACCTTGGCATAGGCCGTGTAAGGCATGGCCGGGTACAGGTTGGCGCCGTCGGCGCGCACGCCATGGCGCACGGCGTCGGAAAACTGCTTGAGCGTGTAGTTGCCGATGCCATGCGTTTTCGACGGCGTGATGTTGGTGGCGACGACGGCGCCCAGCGGCGTGGCCAGGGCCAGGCCGCCGGCCATCGGTTTGCCGCCAGGCACGCTGTGGCAGGCGATGCAGTCGCCGGCCGTGGCCAGGTAGCGGCCACGCTGGATCGCCGCCGCGTCCGGGGTGGATGCGCCGGCAGCGAGCACTGGCAAGGCCAGGGACAGCAAGGCGGCGCCCGCCGCCATTCTGAAGCTTGTCATCATGCTGTTCCTCCCTGTTGTTCGTCGAGGATGTGCTTGACGGTGCGCAGCGCCACGGCCAGGCCGTTTTCCGTCGAATTGCAAGTGCCGGACGTGGGCAGCACGCCGGTGCTGCACAGGAACAGGTTGGCGTGGTCGAAGGTACGGCCCCACTGGTCGCACACGGCCTTGGCCGGGTCGGAACCCATCGACAGGGTGCCGCAGATATGCTGGTTGTTGGCGAACACGCCTTCCTTGCTGTGGCGCAGATTGGTGCCGCCCATCAGTTTGGCGATCTGCTCGAAATCCTGCTTCGAGCGCTCGTGGCCACGCTTGGTGTACTCGTCGATCGCATAATGCGCCTGCGGCTTGGGGATGCCCATGGCATCCTTTTCGCTGCTCAGGGCAATGCGGTTTTCCGGGTTCGGCAGCACTTCCAGCACGTTTTTCAGGCTCATTTCACGGGCCGAGCGGAAACGCAGCTGCTGTTCGAACTCTTCGCCAAACACGCCCTTGCCAATCAGTTCCCTGGTGGCGCCATCGACGCGCGAAATGTTCGTGAAGTCCAGACGGTACGGCGAATGCTGGCTGCGGAAATCGCCGTCGCGCATGGTGTTGATGGAGTTGGGGCTTTGCGGGCCGCGGCCCAGCCACAGGTCTTCATCGGCGTCGAAGGTAATCGAGGTGCTCGGGTGGTCCATCAGGTTGCGGCCCACCATGTCGCTGCTGTTGGCCAGGCCGTTCGGGTATTTCTCCGAAGCGGAAACGAGCAGCAAGCGCGGGCTTTCGATGCCGTTGGCCGCCAGAATAAAGGTCTTGGCCGTGACGCGGTGGCTCTTCTTGTCGACGTCATAGTACAGCGCGGCCGTGATGCGGCCCTGCGCGTCGTGTTCCAGCTTGTAGACGTTGGCATTGCAGACGATCTTGACGCCCGCCTCTTCCGCCTGCAGCGCGGCGATGCCGCCGTGGTATTGCGCGTCGATGGGGCAGATCGGCTGGCAGCTGTTGTTGCCGCAGCAAGCCGGGCGGCCGGCGTAGCTGACACTGTTGCGGGCCACCGTGTTGCCCACCACTTTATACGAGGGATCGAGGCGTTCGCGGATGCGGCGCATGGCGTACGGCTCCGTCACGGGTTCCATCGGGAATGGCTGCTTGCGCGGCGACCCGGTGTTCTCGGCACCCGAGACGCCCATGATTTCTTCCGCTTCCTGGTAGAACGGCTCCAGGTCTTCATAGCTGATCGGCCAGTCGACACCCACGCCATACAGGGTATGGATGCGGAAATCGTTGGGCACGTTGCGCCACGCCTGCGCGGCCCAGTGCCACGAGGTGCCGCCGAACTGGCGGATGTATTCGGCCGGGTACGGATACGGGCCGGCCTGCACCAGGTAGCCATTGTCCTTCGGCTGGTAGATCGGGTGCGGCGCCGTGGCGATGGACGGATACGGCGACATCCAGTCGCTGCGGCGCGTCGTGTTGCGGAAGCGCGAGACGATTTCACCGCGCGAGACGCGCGGTCCCGCTTCCAGGATCAGCACCGAGGCACCGGCCAGCGCCAGCTTGCGCGCGGCCAGGGAGCCAATGATGCCGGAGCCGATCACCAGGTAATCGGCGGAGAGTTGTTCAGCCATGATGGCTCCTTAAATTGGTTTTCTGGCCCAGCTGCCGTAGGCGCCGTAGGAATACGTGGGAGGCTTCAGCACGTCGGCCACGACGGCCGCGTTCAGCGCCTGCTCGTAGGCGACGCAGACGGCCGCCTCGCCCGTGCCGACGATGCCCAGGTACCAGGCGCTGGCGATCTGGCGCGGCAAGGCCGCCAGCGGCGACTGGGCCGGATCGAGCGCGTCCAGTGCCTGCTGCAGGCCGGCGGCCTGCAAGCCCTGCGCATTGATCAGCGACAGCAGCGCACGCACATTCGCCGGGAAGGCGGCGTCCTGCGCCACCAGTGCGTCGTACAGGCGCTTGGCCAGCGCCGGGTCGAGCACCTGACGTCCGACCAGCATGGCCGACACGCCCAAAAAGGCGCCCTGCTCCGCATCGGCGACCGGCTCGGCCAGTGCCCAGGGGATCAGCGCCGCGGCCGAAGCCGACAGCAAGCCGGCCAGCACCATGCGGCGGCCGGGGTTCAGAGGGCCGCGGCCCGCCTTGTTATGTGTAGCGTCCAATTGAAGCTCCCGTGAGTTCAGCAACCGTTCAGAAAGAGTGCTTGAGACCGACCATCACCACCGTCTGGCCGCCGTTCGACGACGGCGTGCCGTTCTGCGAATCGCCGACCGAGGCAACGGCGCCGACGATGCCGCCGTCCTGGCCCAGGGTCTGGCCGCGCGCCAGCTGGCGCGCTTCGATCAGGTAGATCGCCGTGCGCTTGGACAGCGCGTAGTTCTGCTCGAACGACAGCTGGCGGTAGCGCGCGCGGTCGGTAATGCCGTTGGCGTGGCTGGCGAAGGTGTCGCTGTAGCCGGCTGCCAGGAACCATTGCGGCGTCAGCTGGTAGCTGGAGATCAGGCCGGCCGTGTTGAAGATGGCCGTGTCACGGAACGACGAGCGGGTACCGGCCTGGTACTGCACGTTGCTGGCATTGGCGCCCACCATCCACTTGCCCATGGTGTAGCGCGCGCTGGCGGCAATGAACTGCACGCTCTCGGCCGAGGCATAGCCCTGGTTGATGGCGGAGATGCCGAAGCTGCCCGAAGCCTTGCTGTTCCAGCCGCCCTGGCTGCAGCAAGCCATCATGCTGGTATTGTTTTCGCCGTTTTTCAGTTTCAGGTAGCCGAGCGCGAATTCGGCCGGCGCGGCACTGTACTTGACAGCGGCGCTGAAGCTGCTGCCGACGGCATTGCCGTCAGCCGCTTCGCCAAAGCCGTACTGCGCGCTCGCCTGCAGGCCGCGCCATGCGGGCATGCTGTAGGTCAGGGAATTGCTGATGCGCACAGTCGTGTCCAGGCCATCGATATCGCCAGGGTGGGCACCGGTGGCGCCCGTCAGGATGTTGCTCGACGCGAGGGAACCGACCAGCAGGTAGTACGGCGTGTACTGGCGGCCGGCCGTCAGGGTGCCGTAGGCGTTCGATTGCAGGCCCACATAAGCCTGGCGGTTGAACAGGGAACCTGCCGAGCTCATCGCGCCCGTGTCACTTTCAAAGCCGTTTTCCAGCAGGAACAACGCCTTCAGGTCGCCGCCCAGGTCTTCCACGCCCTGGAAACCGATTTTACTGGCAGACAAGCTGCCGCTGCGCATATAGGTATTCGAGTTGCCGCCCTGATTGCTGGCGTAGGCCGTGGCCGCGTCGACAACGCCGTAAATGGTGACATTGCTTTGGGCGCAAACGTTTGCGCCGATGAGCGTGGAGACGGCCAGCGCGACGGCGCGCATGCAAGTAATTTTCATTTTTTTCCTGACTTTCCTGTTTTATTGTACGCCCGGCATGTATTTCCACCAGGAAGGCAAAATACCGGCTGGGGCGCCGCGGTGCCGCCCGGTGCAAGGACCGGTGCTTCCGCTTTTCTTCTTGATTTAGATCAAGTGAGGTGAATTATACGCTTATTTACTCACATGTAAGTGAGTTACTGGCAAGCATAGTCTTATAGCAAAACATCCCTTGGTCTTATAGCAAAACTTGCAGGCGTGTGCGCACAAGCCCCGCAGGACGCGGCAAGAAGAAAAACAGGCGTGAAAAAATCGGCCGCGGCACGTGTCAAAAAAACACGCGCATGGCGGGCGGGACGGTAGGTATAAGGTAAGCGGGAACGGCCGCTCAGCGCAGGATGGCGGGCGCCACCGGCAGGGTTTCCAGGGCGATAAAGGCGTCGAGCGCGCGGCGCATGTCGTCGAATACCTGCTTGCCGTAGGCTTCTTCCAGGCTGGCGTACTGCAAGTCGATCAGCTTGCCCATCTGCAAAAGCAGGCTGGCGCCCGCTTCCGACAGGTGCACCTTGCGGCGGCGCTGGTCGCCCTCGAACTTGCTGCGCCCGATCAGGCCGATTTCTTCCATGCGCGCCAGGATGCCGCTCATGCTGGGGCTGGAGATCTGGCAGATGTCGCACAGTTCGCGCGGTTCCAGGGTGGGGCTTTCATTGAGCGCGCGCATGATGCGCCACTGCTGCTCCGTCACGCCGAAGTGATTGAGGATGGGCCGAAAATGCTGCAGCAGGTTCTCGCGGGCCTTCAGCAGCAGTTGCGGCATGTTCGGATAACGGATCGGTAACTGCAAGCGGAACTCCCGGAGTGGCCAGAAAATTAGCGTAATTATACGGCTCGCCGGGGTGAAATGGCAGGCAGCCGTGGCGCGACATGCAAACGGCGCCGCGCAAGGCACCGGCCCGCCAGTCAAGGGCGATCCCGCACCGCCTGGCCGCCACGTTCACGCTGTCGCGTCAACGGCGCGGCCATGGCTGCGGCGTGGCGTGGCGTGGCGTGGCGTCAATCAGCCCCTGGCTTTTTTCTGCTCGGGGATGAAATGCTCGCGCACGGCCTTGGCCAGCAGTTCCGGCGGCAGCAAGCCCTGGCCCAGCAGGAAGTTGTTGAACGCCAGGCGGTCGAATTTGTCGCCCAGCGCCAGCTCCGTTTCCGCGCGCAGCTGCAGGATGCGCGTGTAGCCATAGAAATAGCTGCCCGCCTGGCCCGGCATGTTGAAGGTGTAGCGGTCCAGTTCCTGGCGCGCCATCGGCTTCGACAGCATCACTTCATCCGTCAGGATGCGTCCCGCCTCTTCGCGCGTGACCTGCCCCAGGTTCAGCATCGGATCGAGCATGGCGCGCGCCGCGCGCAGCATGCGGAACTGCAGCGCGATGAACTGGCCTTCGGCCGGCTCGTACGGAATCATTTCCGCTTCCGCGTACAGGGCCCAGCCTTCCACGTTGACGCTGTTGAACGCATACAGGCTGCGCGCCTGCGACACGCCCCGCTCCACCATGGCGCTGAACTGCAGTTCGTGGCCGGGACGGCCCTCGTGCGCGCTCAGGGTCCAGGCGGCGCCGGCGAAATTGAAATCGTCATATGCCTCGCCCTTGCCGCTGCTGGTCGGATTGCTGACGGGGAGGACGAACTGGCCGTGCTCTCCCGTGTTGCCGATCAGCGGAGGCGGACGCATATGCGGCGCCGGCTGGGCCGCCGATTCGGCCGCCGAGGCCAGGCGCATGGTCATGGCGCGCTGCGGCACGTCGACCACGCGCTGCGCGCGGATGCGCTCTTCGAGCTGCGTGTTGACGCCCTTGTAGTGCGCCTCGAGCTGCTCGTTGGGAATGGAATCACTTTTCAGCGCGCGCAGCACCTGGCGGTAGTCCGTGCCGTCGACGCCCTTCAGCGCCAGCTTGGCCGCCACCACGGGCGCCAGCGCCTGCATGGCGGCGCGCGTTTCCAGGTAGGCCACTTCCGCCCGTTCCACCAGCGCGCGCGGCTCGATGTCAATGCCCACCTGCTTCAGGCGGAACGCGTACAGCTCGGGGGCCATGCGGAAATCCGTGCGCGACAGCGGCAGCACCACCTGCTTTTCCCACGCCGCGTACTCGTTCAATTGCTGTTCCATGGCCGCCAGCGCGCTTTCCGCACCCGTGATCTTCATGTCGGCAAACAGCTTGCGGATGCCGGCGATATACGTCGGCACATTTTCCAGCGACTGCTCCACCCGCAGCCGCACGGGTCCCGCCAGGCCAGGCTTGCCGATCTTTTCCGTGAAGCGCGCCTTGGCCTGCTGCGTGATCGGCGTGCTGCCGGGGTACTGGCCCACGTAGCGCTGCAGGCGTTCCAGCGCCTTGGCGCGGCGCGCGGCCGGGCGCTGCTCCTGCAGCAGGCTTTGCATGCTGCCAAAGACCATTTGCGGCACATCGACCCACGGCAGCGTGTATTTGGCTTCCAGCTGCGTGCCCATGATTTCCTGGTCGACGGCGCCGATCAGGATTTCCAGGTCCTGGCGTATGCGTTCGTCGCGTTCCAGTTCCAGCTTTTGCTGCAATTGCGCGCGCGCCTTCTGCATGGCCGCCACATGGCGCTCGGTGATCTTCGGCCCCAGGTCGGCGGCCAGGCCATCGTATTGCGCCAGGCCCGTGTCGGAAGCGTCTTCAGGCGAAAACTGCGCCTGCGCCGCCAGCACGATGGCCGCGTTGCGGTTGCTCGCCTCGACCCAGGCGGACGCTGCGCTGGCGGTGGACGGGACGGCGGGAGCAACAGCCATGGCGGGCATGGCAAACGCGGTGGAGAGCAAGGCGGCAAGCACGGTCTGATGCAATTTCGGGATGACGGACATCGGGGGGATTCCTTCCTGAGGTGAGCGATGAGCGAAGCGACGAGTATCGGCCAGCCTTGCCCGACTGTCAATTCACTCAGTTCAGCGGCGGCAGATTCCAGGGCGTGACGACCTGGATGGCCGACAGCGGCGCGGGCTGCGCCAGTGGCGGCAGCGCGCCCTGCGCGCGCAGCAATTCCTGGCATGCGCGGCGCATGTCCTGGCCCAGGTCATGGTGCAGCACGGCGTGTATGGCGCCCGAGGTGAGCAGGGCCAGGTTGTCCGCATCGAGGTCATGGCCGATGAAGACCTGGCAGTGGCGCCCCGCGCCGGCGAACGCCTGCACGATGGCGGCATTGCCGCCGCCGATGGAATACACGGCGGCGATGCCCGGATGGGCGGCCAGGGCCTGGCGCACCAGCGCGCCTGTGGCGCCGTCGATGCCATGGCCTTCGCTCACTTCGACGATGCTCACATGCCGGTACCGTTCGCGCAGCGCGCGGCGAAAGCCGATCTCGCGCTCTTCTTCACCGTGAAAGCGGTTGCTGCTCAGGGTCACCAGCACCTGCTGTTTTTTTCGCGTAGCGCCCAGCCACTGGCCAAGCAGGTAGGCGGCCGTCTCGCCCGCCGCGCGGTTGTCCATGCCCACGTAGGCGCGCCGCGCGCAAGCGGGCAAATCCGTCACCAGGGTCACCACGGGAATGCCGGCCGCCGCCAGCCTGTTCACCGCCTCGGCCACCGGCGGCAAGTCGGGCGCTTTCAGCAGCACGCCGTGGCTGCCGTTCTTGCGGATGCGTTCCAGCTGTTCCACGATGCCCTGCACTTCCAGCGTTTCGTGCAGGTGAAAGCGCGAACGCAGCACGGCCGGCTGCAACGATGGCAGTTGCGCTTCCAGCGCGGCGCGCACGGCGTCCGTAAACCGGCGCGGCGCCACCATCAGCACGTCGAACATGAATTTTTTGCCGGACAGGCCCACCTGGGTGCTTTGCCGCGCCAGTTCGTCGAGCGCCTGCGTGACGCGGCGCACCGTGTTCGCATGCACGCCGCCGCGCTGTTTGATGACGCGGTCGACGGTGGCCACGCTGACGCCGGCCTGCAGCGCCACGACCTTGACGGGAAAGGGATGGGTCATTGGGTGTCCCCTTTACGGGCATGGAATTGATGGTTTTCTGATGGTTTTTCTGATGAAAAATGCGGCTTTTCATGCTTATACTGATTCTACAACATCATTCATGAAAAACATCCACATCAGGAGACACCGCATGCACACCACCGACGCCGGCACAGCGCCGCCTGCCCCTTATTGGCTGACACCGGAAAGCTGCGACCTGCCAGACTTCATCGCCACAGTCAGCCAGCGCACCGCGCTGGCCGATTATCCGCACGCCGCCGCGGTGCAGGAAAATATCCTCGTGTACGACTGCGGCGCCGTACGCGCGCTGGCCGCCAGCCCCGCCGCGCTGCGCTTGCTGCAGGCCGAATGGGGCAAGGCCCTGATGGACGGCCCCGGCGTCATCGTATTGCAAGGCGCCGTCGATGATCTCGCGACGCTGGAACAGGCAAGCGGCGTGTTTCGCGCCCTGATCGCCGAGCAGCATGCCAGCGGCCAGGCGGGCGGCGACCATTTCGCCAAGCCGGGCGCGAATGACCGCATCTGGAACGCCCAGCAAAAGCTCTGCCTGCGTGCCCCGGAAGTTTTCGCGCGCTATTACAGCAATCCCGTCTTCGCCTGGATAGCGCAGGCGTGGCTGGGACCGGCCTACCAGATGACGGCGCAAGTCAATGTCGTCAATCCGGGCGGAGCGGCCCAGGCGCCGCACCGCGACTACCACCTGGGCTTCCAGAACGCCGCCGCCTGTGCCGCCTACCCGGCGCCCGTGCACCAGATGTCCGCCATGCTCACCCTGCAGGGCGCCGTCGCCCACTGCGACATGCCGCTGGAATCAGGCCCGACGCTCTACCTGCCAGGTTCACAGCGCTACCGGGCCGGCTTCCTGGCCTGGCAGCAGCGCCCCTTCCGCGACTATTTCGCACAGCATTGCGTGCAGCTGCCGCTGTCCAAGGGCGACGCCGTGTTCTTCAACCCCGCCCTGTTCCATGCGGCCGGGCATAACCGCTCGTCCGATATCCGCCGCATGGCCAACCTGCTGCAAGTGTCGTCGCCGTTCGGCCGCGCCATGGAAGCGCTGGACCGCCGCGCCATGAGCGCCGCCCTGTATCCCGCGCTCCAAGCCTTGCGCGCACAGGGATCGCTGTCAGCCGAAGGCATGGCGCACGCGGTGGCCGCCTGCGCCGAAGGCTATGCCTTCCCCAGCAACCTGGACCGCGACCAGCCCATTGACGGCATGGCGCCGCCCACGCAGCAGCAGCGCATGCTGCAGGCGCTGGAGCAGCAATGGCCTGCCGCGCGCCTGGCCGATGCGCTGGACAGCCACGCCTGGCGCCAGCAAGCCTGATTCCATCCCGCACACTCCCGGAGACTCCACATGCAAGACATCAACATCGGCCTGATCGGCGCCGGCTACATGGGCAAGGCCCACACCATCGCCTACAAGGCCGTGCGCAGCATTTTCCCTACGGCCCTCAATCCCGTGTGCGCCTGCATCAGCACCAGCAGCGCCGAAGGCGCGGCGCGCAGCGCGCAGGAACTGGGCTGGCAGCGCTCCACCGGCGACTGGCGCGCGCTGGTCAATGATCGCGCCATTGGCGCCGTCATCGTCGCCACGCCGCCTGCCACGCACAAGGACATCGTGCTGGCCGCCCTGGCCCTGGGCAAGCCCGTCTTCTGCGAAAAGCCGCTGGGCATGACGGCCGCCGAATCCTTGCTGCTGGCGCAGGCGGCGGAAGCGGCGGGCGTGGCCAATATGGTCGGCTACAACTACATCCGCACGCCGGCCAGCCAGCTGGCCAGGCAAATCATCGCCTCGGGCGAAATCGGCGAGATCATCCACGTCGCCGCCGAACACGTGGAAGACTATCTGCACGACCCGCGCGCGCCCGCTTCGTGGCGCACGCGGGAAGCCACGGCAACGCGCGCCGGCGCGCTGGCCGACGTCGGCTCGCACCTGCTCAATCTGGCCCTGCGCCTGGGCGGCCCCGTCGATGCGCTGGTGGCGGACATGAACACGGTGCATGCGCAGCGCCAGGGCCGGCACGGCATGGAAGCGGTGGAAAATGACGACCAAGGGAATCTGATGCTGCGCTTTGCCAGCGGCGCGCTGGGTGCCCTGACCTTCAGCCGCGTGGCGGCCGGGCGCAAGATGGGCTATACCTACCGCATCACGGGAACCAAAGGCGCGATTGCCTTCGACCAGGAAGAGCAGAATGCATTATGGCTGTACGACGCCGGCCGCCCCGCGCAGCGCCAGGGCTTCCAGCGCCTGCTGATGGGCCCTGCCCACCCCGACTACCTGGCATTTTCCCAGGGCGCGGGGCACGGCACTGGCTACAACGAGCAGATCGTCATCGAGGCACGCGATTTTCTGCACGCGATCGCCAGCGGCGAACCGGTCTGGCCCACCTTCCGCGACGGCTACGAAGTCGACCGGCTGATCGATGCGGCGCTGCGCTCCGCGCAGGAGCGCAGCTGGATTTCCCTGCGTTGATGGCAGGGACGGCTTAGTACCCCAAGCCGTAACCGAACTTGTACAGCGGATGCGCCGTGTCATACGGCACGTCCGATTTCTGCACCTGCACTTCGGCCATTGACGACGGCAGTTCGAACGGCAGCTTGCCTTGCGGCTTGGCCTTGCCCGTCAGGACATCGAACAGCGCGCCGTCGCTGACGCCAAAGTTGGCGACGATGGCGCTGGCCTTGTCCTGCACGTTGCCGAGGATGGCCGGGCGGTCCAGGTAGACGGTAACCACCGTCTTCGGCGCGAATTTCGCCGCGTTCTTGATTGCCTCGTAGTCGGCGTCGCCGTCGACATAGTTCAGGCGACCTTCATGCTGCATGCTGCCGAAGATGTAGTTCGGGTGCAGGATCTCGAAAGGCGCCGCCACGCGCAGCAGGGCCACGTCGGCTTCCTGCGGCGTCGCCACCACGGTGTAGCCGTATTGCTTGGCCACGGCAGGATCGATACCGTACAGGTAGACCTTCTTGACGCTGGCCGCCAGCGGCAAGACCTTGTCCTTGTTCTCCAGCAGGACCAGCGAACGACGCTGCGCATCCAGGCCCGCCTCGACGAATTCCGCCTTGCCCACGGTGGCCGCCGCCTTGGCCGTATCGACAAACGGATGTTCGAACAGGCCCTGCTTGAATTTCTGCACCAGGATGCGCCGCGCCGAAGCGTTGATGCGCGCTTCCGTCAGCTGGCCGCGCTGCACGGCTTGCGTCAGGTAGGGCGCTTCCGTCACGCCGCCAAACTGGTCCATCCCCGCCGTGACGGCCTTGACATAACGCTCGGCCTTGGTGGCGTCTTCCATGCCCCACGGCGTACCAAAGCCCATGAAGGACGGCGCGACACCAGGTGCGGTGCCGTTGCGGCAGTTGGCATCGCAGTCGGAGGTGATGCCCCAGTCGGACAGGATAACGCCCTCAAACCCGTATTTGCCGCGCAGCAGATCCGTCAGCATGGTCTTGCTGAAGCCGGCCGCCACTTGCTCCAGGGTGATGCCGTCGATGGTGATGTTCCCGTCCGGCAGCGCATAGGTCGGCATGACGGAGGCCGCCTTGGCCGTGAACGCGCCTTCGAACGGTTTGACGTGGTAGGCGAAGTTGTTGCCCGGGTAAGTCATGTAGCGGCCATAGTAATTGTGGCCATCGTAACCTTCTTTCGTCGCGCCGTAGCCGACCCAGTGCTTGACGACGGCCACCACGCTGCCGTCATGCAGGCCCGTGTTGCCATCCTGGAAGCCCTCGATATAGTGCTGCACCATGCGCTTGGTCAGGTCCGCGTCCTCGCCGAAGGTGCCGTTGATGCGCGACCAGCGCGGCTCGGTGGCGAGATCCGCCTGAGGCGACAGCGCCTGCGTGATGCCGACGGCCAGGTATTCCTGGCGCGCGATGTCGCCGAAGCGTCGCACCAGCGCATCGTCGCCGATGGCCGCCAGGCCCAGGGTTTCCGGCCACTGCGAAAAGCCCTGGGTACCGGCGCTGGCGCCCACCGTGTACTGGAAATGGTGGCGCGGATCCGTGCTGATGGACACGGGGATGCCATGGCGCGACGTCTCACTCAGAGCCTGCACCTTGTTGTACTGCGCCGCCATATTGGCCGCGTCGCCCGCCATGCGGGTAATGAAAGTGTTGACGTACTGCTTGACGATCAGGTCCTGCAGGGCCGCCAGATCATACGCGCCGCCCTGGCCGATGCCGGTGGGATCGGCCACGGTGGGCGCCGTGCCATGCATCATCAGGCCGGCTTTTTCGTCCAGGCTCATGCGCGACAGCAGATCGTCGGCGCGCGCTTCGGCGGACAAACGCCAATCCTCATACGGGTCGATCTTGCCGTTGCGGTTCATGTCCTTGAAAGTATAGCCGTCGACCTTGAGCTGGCTGTAAGTGGTGGCGCCGAACACGGGCTGCGTGTAATCCACGCTGACGGTGTCGTTGCCGCAGGCGGCCAGGGCAAGCGTGGCGACGCAGCCCGCGACCACGCGGGCCATCGGTTTCATTGTGCAATTCATCATGATCTCCAAGACTGTTTTTGTAGGTATCCGGGTGGCATCAGGGCCAGCCCGAAATCAATATAGCGTGAGAATGCGTGAGTTTCTTGACTGCGCAGCACGCGTTTTATACCCGCGAAAACAATTTTTGGTTAGACGGCACGACAACCAACACTTTCCTACAAAGTGCTAATATTTGTGAAAAATTACTACAACAAGCAGGAGACACACCTTGCACAAACCCGATACGCGCACGGTTTCGAACCGGATCGCGCAAAACTACGCGCGCGCCATGCAGGCCGATGGGCACGATCCCGCCGACTTTTTCCGCCACACGGGCATCACGCCGGCGCAGCTCACGGAACCCGGCGGGCGCATCAACGCCGAGCGGCACCGCCGCATGACGGTCTACGCCCAGCATCTGCCGCCGCACCGCGGCATCCTCGACCTCGACGTGACTCACTGGTTCGCGCATTTTTCCGGCATCGCCCACGTCTGCTTCAACCGTCCGACGCTGCGCAGCGCCCTGCACGAGCTGCTGCACTTGCGCGGCCTGATCGGCGAATTTGATTTCATGCTGATGAGTGAAAGCGGCACGCGCGTCGAGATCGAATACCTGTCCGAGTTCTGCCCGCTGGGCGGCGCCATGCAGGCGCTGGCCAATTTCCGCATGCTGTCATTGGTGACGCGCGCCTATGACGCGGGCACGCCGACGGCTTTTCGCGCCAGTTTCCGCGGCAAGGCGCCGCGCTTTGCGCCGGCCATTTCGGAATGCTTCGGCGCCGCCGCCGAATTTGGCCAGGCGCGCAACACCCTGGTGTTTGACGCGCCGGGACTGGACCTGCCCTTCGCCCAGTTCAACGCCATGCTGGCGCCGCACGCGCTGCGCCACGCGCAAGGGCAATTGCAAAAGCTGCAGGGGGCGCAGCTGTTTTCCGCCCGCGTCGAGCAGGCCATCATCGATTTGCTGGGCCAGCAGGCGGACGCGGACGGCGCTTCGCTGCTGCCGGCCCTGTGCGACGGCCTGGCGATGAACCGCTGGACCTTGCAGCGCCAGCTGCAGCAGGAGCAGACCTCGTTCCGCGCGCTGGAACTGCGCGCCAAGAGCCGCGAATCGCGCCGCCTGCTGCGCGAAACCAGCATGAGCGTGGCGGAAATCGGCGACCGCCTGGGCTTTTCCTCGCAAAGCGCGTTCACCCGCTTCTTCAAGAACCAGTTCGAACTGCCGCCGGCACGCTACCGGCAGGATGCGACCGGGGCCTAGACGACGTTCAGTCGCCGGTTCATGGCGACGATGTCGTCATGGCTGGCATGCGCGCCCAGCTTGGCGAACTGCGCCGGCATCTGCTCGCGGATCGCCGCCGCCTTGCCCGGGACCGCCGCGGCAAGCGCCCTGGCCATGGCGGGCGCATCAAGGTCGCAGCAGTAGGCTGGCGTGCAAGGTTGCTGACGCCAGGACTGCGCCAGGGTGCCACCGTCGACCGCGTCAAATCCGGCCTGCTCCACCAAAGTCCTCGCCGTCTGCACGGCCATCGCGTCATCTCCGGCGACGGCAACCGAGAGGCGGCCCGGCGTGCCTGCAGGCTGGCCCAGCGCGGCCAGCGTATGCGCCAGCACATTGTTGAAGGCCTTGACCACCGGACGCCCCAGCTGGGCCGACACCCAGGCACTTTCGGCCATTCCCGCATCGATCTGCGCAATCGCCGCGTCACGCATGCCTGGATAGTAATTGCTGGTGTCGATCACCGTGACCTGCGGCGGCACGGCGTCGAACAGGCCAGCAGGCAGGCTGGCCATGGCCGGCAGTGGTATGGCCAGCACCACCACGTCCACGCCGTCGACGGCGCCATGCACATCGGCCGGTACCGCGCCGATGTCGTCGGCCAGACTTTGCACGCCTTTGACGCCGCCGGAATTGGCCACCCTCACCTCATGGCCGGCGGCCAGCAGCTTGCGCGCCAGGGTTGCACCGATATTTCCCGTTCCAATAATACCTATCTTCATATTCATGACCTCCGCGTTGTGCACTATGCTGCGATTTTAGGAGCCTTATGCAATAATGGGAAGTACCCACCGAAAAGTAAGTAACCCACATATCATGGCAGAACAACGGGAATGGAATTGTAGCGATCCGCAGAATCGCCGCGACTGGGCCGACGCTACCACCGAGACCCTGCGCGTACTCGAAGGCAAATGGAAGATCATCATCCTGTGCCAGCTGTTTGCGGCCAAGGCGCCCTTGCGCTTTTCCGACCTGGAGCGGCTGATCGAGGAAGTCAACCAGAAAATGCTGATCCAGCAGCTCAAGCAGCTGGAAAAGGACGGCATCGTCGTGCGCAAGGTCTACGCGCAGGTGCCGCCCAGGGTGGAATATGCATTGAGCGAGATCGGCCATGCACTGGGGCCGTCGATGCAGGCGCTGATCGAGTGGGCCGAACTGCGGCGCGCACGCCTGGCGCACGCCGCTGCCGACCCTGCCGCACCAGATTAAACCAGCGGCACAGCCCTTGCCTGCGGCCGTATGCGGAACCAGATCGCATACATGGCCGGTAGAAAGACCAAAGTCAGCACCGTGCCGGCAAACGTGCCGCCGATCAGGGTGTAGGCCAGGGTACCCCAGAAAACCGAATGGGTCAGCGGGATGAAGGCCAGCATGGCCGCCAGCGCCGTGAGGATCACGGGCCGCGCGCGCTGCACGGTCGCTTCCAGCACGGCGTCGAACGGCGCCAGCCCGGCCGCCTCGTTCTGATGGATCTGGCCGATCAGGATCAGCGTGTTGCGCATCAAAATGCCCGACAGCGCGATCAGGCCGACCAGCGCATTGATGCCGAACGGCTGCTGGAACAGCAGCAAGGTGGGCACCACGCCGATCAGGCCCAACGGGCTGGTCAGGAACACCATCACCATCGCCGAGATCGACCGTACCTGCAGGATGATCATCAGCAGGGTCAGCGCCAGCATGATGGGGAACAGCGGCAGCATGGCTTGCGTCGCCTTCGCCGATTCCTCGATGGAGCCGGCCTGCTCGATGCGGTAGCCGGCCGGCAGCTTGTCGATGATGGCTTGCAGCTGCGCCGTAATGGCGCCCGAGACGTCCGGTGGCTGCAGGCCGTCGGCGATATCGCCGCGCACGGTGATGGTCGGCTGGCGGTCGCGCCGGCGCAGCACCGGTTCTTCCGAACGCACTTCCACGCTGCCCACCTGCGACAGCGCGATGCGCTCGCCATTCGCGCCGGCCAGGGTCAGGTCGGCGATGCGCGCCGGGTCCAGCCGCACGTCACCGGCCGCGCGCGCCACCACCTGCACCGTGCGGATATCTTCGCGCATGGCGGTGACAGGCACGCCGCGCAGCAGGAACTGCAGTTGCTGCGCCACGGCGGCGGACGTCAGGCCCATCGCCTGCAGGCGCTCCTGCTGCAGGCTGAAATGCAGGGTAGGCGTGCGCGTGCCCCAGTCGGTATTGACCGTACGCATCAGCGGGCTGGCCTGCATCACGGCTTGCACCTGGCCGGCGATGCCGCGCAATACCTCGGAATCCGGGCCGCTGACCCGGTAGGCGACGGGAAACGGCGAGTACGGGCCGAACACCAGCTGCGTCACGCGCACGCGCGCTTCGGGCGCCAGTCCGGCGGCCACCGCCACGCGCAAACGCTGCTTCAAGGCGTCGCGCGCCTGCTGGCTGTCGGTGCGCACGACGATCTTGGCGAACGACGGGTCGGGCAATTCCGGCCCCATCGCCAGGTAAAAGCGCGGCGCGCCCTGGCCCACATAGGCCGTGACGATCTTCGCCTCGGGCTGGCGCGCCAGCCACGCTTCCACCCTGGCCGCCGCGCCGCTGGTCTGGCCGATCGCGCTGCCATACGGCAGCTGCACTTCGACCAGCACTTCAGGACGGTCGGAGATGGGGAAAAACTGCTTCTTGACGACGGCCATGCCCAGCACGGCCAGCACGAACAGGCCGATCACGGTGGAAAACACCAGCCATTTGCGGGCGATCACACGTCCCAGCAAGCGGCGAAAACGCTGGTAGCGCGGCGTGTCGTACAGCGCAGCGTGGCCGCCGGCGACGTGTTTCAGTTCCGGCAGCAGTTTCACGCCCAGGTAGGGAGTGAACACCACCGCCACCACCCACGAGGCGATCAGCGCGATGCCGACGATCCAGAACATATTGCTGGTGTACTCGCCGGCGCTGGAGCGGGCAAAGCCGTTGGGCATGAAGCCGACGGCCGTCACCAGGGTGCCGGCCAGCATGGGCGCGGCCGTGTGGCTCCAGGCATGGGCGGAGGCGGCGATGCGGCTGTAGCCCTCTTCCATTTTCACCACCATCATTTCAATGGCGATGATGGCGTCGTCCACCAGCAGGCCCAGGCCCAGGATCAATGAACCAAGGGTGATGCGGTCGAAGTTCTTGCCGGTGGCCGCCATCACGATGAACATCGCGGCCAGGGTCAATGGCACGGCGGCGGCCACCACGATGCCGACCCGCCAGCCCATGCTGACAAAGCACACCAGCATCACCACCAGCAGCGCGGCGAGGAACTTGAGCATGAATTCGTCGACGGCCGCGCCGATATTGACGGCCTGGTCGGTGACCTTGGCCAGGCTCATGCCCAGCGGCATGGCGGTGCCGATGGCCGTCACTTCGCGGTCCAGCGCCTTGCCCAGGTCCAGCCCGTTCCAGCCGTCGCGCATGACCACGCCCAGGAGCAGCGCCGGCTCGCCGCCATTGCGCACCAGGAAACTGGCCGGGTCTTCCTGGCCACGGCGCACGGTGGCGATATCGGACAGGGCCAGGGTGCGCCCCTGCGCCGCCACGGGCGTGTCGCGGATCTTTTGCAGCGCGTCGAGCGCGCCGTCAAGGCGGATGAACACCTGCGGCCCGCGCGTGTCGACCGAGCCGGCCGGCGTCAAGGCGTTCTGGCCGTTCAGCGCGGCGAACACGTCCTGCGCCCGCACGCCCAAGGTGGCCAGGCGCTCCTGCGAAAACTCGACGTAGATGCGTTCGGCCTGCTCGCCGATGATATTGACCTTTTTTACGCCCGGCACGTGCAGCAGCCGCTGGCGCAGCGTTTCCGCCTCGCGCACCAGCAGGCGCTGCGGCTCGCCCTTGGCTTTCAGCGCATACAGGGCAAACGTGACGTCGGCGTATTCGTCGTTGATCATCGGACCGATCACGCCGGCCGGCAAATTGGCCGCCTCGTCGCCCGCCTTCTTGCGTGCCTGGTAAAACTCGGCCTGCACCTGGTCCGGTGGCGTGCTGTCGAGCAGGGTCAGGGTGGTAAAGGCCAGGCCAGGCGTGGTGTAGGTTTCGGCGCGCTCATACCAGCGCAGTTCCTGCAGCCGCTTTTCAATTTTTTCGGCCACCTGGTCCTGCATTTCGCGCGCGCTGGCGCCGGGCCAGGCGGTGACTATCGTCATCACCTTGACCGTGAATGCCGGGTCTTCCGCGCGCCCCAGCTTGAAGAACGACAGCAGGCCGGCCAGGGAAATGAGGCAGATCAGGAACAGGGTGACGGAACGTTCGCGCACGGCCAGCGCGGACAGGTTGAAGCGGGCCGCGCTCATGGACGCGCTCCCGCGCCGGCGGCCAGCGGCACGACCGGCGCCGTTTCAACCCTGACCCGCTCGTCCTGATGCAGCAGGTGGGCGCCCAGCGCGACGATGCGCTCGCCCGCCTTCAGGCCGCTGACGTCGGCGCCGTCCTCGTGCAGCCGGCTGACCTTGACGGGCCGCCAGCTGACCTGCGCCGGCTCTCCGGCGATCACCCACACGCCCTGCCCCTTGCCTGCATCATGCAGCGCCGCCAGCGGCACTTGCACGCTGTCGCCGGCGGCTTGGGCGCCGGCCAGGCGCAAGGTGACGGTGGCGCCCAGCGGCGCGCTTGACAGCGCCGCGTCGAGCACATAGCGCGCCTCGAAAGTGCGCGTTTGCCGGTCCGCCGTCTGCGACAGCTGGCGCAAGGTGGCCGGCACGCTGGCTCCCGGCCTGCCGAACAAGGTAGCCTGGGCGGTGGAACCGAGCGCCGGACGCAAGGTTTCCGGCAGCTGGATGGCCGCTTCGCGCCGGCCGTCATGGGCCAGGCGCACCACCGACTGCCCGGCCGCGACCACCTGGCCAGGTTCGGCCAGCGTCTCCATCACGACGCCGTCGGCATCGGCCAGCAGCACCGAGTAGCGCAGCGCATTGCGCGCCACCGCCGCCTCGGCTTCCGAGGCCTTGAGCCGGGCGGCTGCCGCGTCAGCGGCTGCCTTCACCTGGTCGTAACCGGATGCCGAGATGGCGCCCGTGCCGCGCAGGTCGCGGTAGCGCGCTTCTTCGTCCGCCGCCTGACGCGCGCGGGCGCTGTCGGCCGTGACGGCCTCCTGGCGCGCCTGCGCCAGCAGTTGCAGATCGTCGGCGTCCAGGCGCAGCAAGGGCTGGCCACGGCGCACGGCCTGGCCAGCGTCGACCAGGCGTTCGCTGACCTTGCCGGCCACGCGAAAACCGAGATCGCTCTGCACGCGCGGCGTGACCACGCCCGTAAAGCTGCGCGCGCCAGATTCGGCGCCCTGCACCGCGACGGCCCGCACCAGCGGCGTCGCCGTGCGCGGATCGGCCTGCGTCTTGTCGGCGCAAGCGCCCAATACCAGGGGTAAAGAGGAGATAACAACAGATGAAGCGAGGCGGCGCCAGCGCATAAGAATCCCATGAACGAGTGATCAGGGTTCTCATTCTGGTACTAGTGACCAATTAAGTCAATCGTCACTTATCATGCAAGCGGCTATGGCGACAAACTGCGCAACACCAGGCTGGACAGCTGCACCACGGCCGTATCGCTGCTGTCGACGCCATGTTGCAGCAGCAAGGGATTGACGTAGGGGCGCATCACCAGGTAGATGGCGCTGGCGGTCTCGTCGAGCGGCGTCTTGCGTTCGAAGTCGCCTGTCTTGCGCCCCTGCTGCAAGATATCCTGCAGCAAGGCGCCCATTGCCAGCTCATAGGCCAGCACGGCGGGCCAGCGTTCGGTGGCGGCCGAGGCGGCGATGTCGTACAGCTTGCGGTCCTGAAAAAATAGCCGCAGGCTGGACTCGACGCTGGCCCTGAACATGCGCCTCAGCTGCTCGGGCGGCTGGCCGGCCGCCGCCACCGCCGCCCTCACCTCGGTTTCGATCTGGCGCAGGCAGTTGCCGCAGATATGCTCGCCGATGGCTTGCTTGGATTCGAAAAACTTGTAGATATAGGCCTTGGAAAAGCCGATCGCCCTGGCCAGGTCGGAAACGGTCGTCTTCTCATAGCCGTAGAGGCTGAAATACTCGGTGGCGGCGGCCACAATCTGGTCGCGCACGTCATGGCCGGCGGGGCCGCGCGCAGGGCTGGGTGTAGCAGGTGTGGTGGAATTCATGGCGACAGCTTAACGCGCCGCGCCAGAATGCACAATAAGTGACCAAAATGTATTATAGTCACACTTTATTCTCTTTTGAACTGGAAAGCCATCATGCCACTGCCCCGCCCGCGCCTCCCCTTCATTCTGATCGCCGCCAGCCTGGCTGCCGCTGGCTGCACCGCCGGTGCCGACTACCGCCGGCCCGAACTGCCGCAAGCGGCGCAGTACCGGCACCAGGCGGCGCTTGGCGCGCGCCAGGCCAGCGACGCCGCCGAACTGCGGCAATGGTGGACCAGCTTTGGCGACCCGCGCCTGACCCGTCTGGTGACGGTGGCGCTGGCGCAAAACCTCGACCTGGCGCAGGCACAGGCCAGGGTCACGCAGGCGCGCGCGGCCACCGGTGCGGCCGACGCCGCGCTGCTGCCGTCGGCCAGCGTGGACGGCCAGGCGGCGCGCGCCTACCAGTCGGTGCAAACGCCGCTGGGCCAGGTCTTGAATGCCACGCCAGGCTACCAGCGCGCCGGCAGCGCGCGCGAACTGAACCTGCAGGCATCGTGGGAACTCGACCTGTTCGGCGGCCTGCGGCGCGAGCGCGAAGCGGCGCGTGCCGATTATGAAGCGAGCGACGCGGCATGGGCCGCCACGCGCCTGGCCGTGGCGGCGCAAACGGCCGACCTGTACCTGGCCATCCAGGGCCTGCAGGCGCGGCTCGATCTGGCGCGCCGCCAGGTCGACACCGACGCGGCGCTGCTGGAGATCGCCACGCTGTTGCATGGCAAGGGGTTGCTGAACGAGCCGGCGCTGCGGCAGGCCGAAGCGTCGCTGGCGCTGGCGCGCGCCGCCGTGCCCGGCCTGGACACGGCGCGCGAGGTGGCACTGCATGCGCTCGACGTGATGCTGGGC
>NZ_NRDQ01000096.1 GCF_002878455.1 Janthinobacterium sp. AD80 | reverse complement strand
GCGCGGCCGCTGGTCTTCGCCCACCGCGGCGCCAGCGCCCTGCGCCCCGAGCATACGCTGGCCTCGTACGCCAAGGCCATCGTCGATGGCGCCGACTACGTGGAGCCGGACCTGGTCGCCACGCGCGACGGCATCCTGGTGGCGCGCCATGAAAGCAACCTGATCGACACCACCGACGTGGCGCGCCGGCCCGAGTTTGCCAGCCGGCGCGGCAAGAAGATGGTCGATGGCGAATGGCACGAAGGCTGGTTCGTCGATGACTTCACCCTGGCCGAACTGAAGACCCTGCGCGCCATCGAACGGCTGCCGAAAGTACGCACTGGCAACACCTTGTACGATGGACAATTCCAGATCCCCACCTGGGAAGAAATCATCGATTTTGTTGCAGCGCAATCTGCCGCCAGCGGACGCATCATCGGCCTGGTGCCGGAGCTGAAAAGCTCGACGTATTTCCGCGACGCGGGCCTGGCGCTGGAAGACCGCTTCCTCTCGACCATGCTGGCGCACGAATACACGCGCCGCGCACCGGTCGAAATCCAGTCCTTCGAAGTGGCGAATCTGAAGTATCTGCGCGAGAAGCTGGGACGGCGCGCCAATGTGCGTCTGATGCAGCTGGTGGTGGGTGGCGACGTGCGTCCCATGGACGTGGTCAAGGCTGGCGGCAAGCTGACATTCGGGCAGATGACGACGCCGGCCGGCCTGCGCGACATTGCCGCCTATGCGGACGTGGTGGCGCCGCCCACGCGAGCAATCATCCCGCTGGGCGCCGACCAGCGCCTGGCGCCGCCGTCCTCCATCGTCGACGATGCGCACCAGGCAGGCTTGCGGCTGCACACGTGGACCTTCCGCCCGGAAAACCGTTTCCTGGCGGCCGATTTCCGTGACGGCAATGGTGAAAACGCGCGCAACGAAGCCGGTTCCGTGGCTGAAATGCGCCGTTACATCGAGACGGGACTCGACGGTTTTTTCAGCGACGATCCGGGTTTGGGACGCATCGCCGTAGGATAAACCGCAGGATGAACATTTCGTAACAAATTCATTTTCAGGGCGTGACCTATGGCTACGCCCCTATTATTCGTTTCTTGAATTTCTGAAATTGGAATTTGAAATTAGACATATATCGCCAACTCCATTATTGTGCAATGCAACAACAGACCATTCATGGAGGGCATATGTCCACTTTTACCAACACTTACAGTAACGACAACGACAACTATTTCAGCAACCTGGGCCGCGCCACGCGCGCCTTCCTGGGCGCCCTGCTCGCTTCCAAGCCGTACAGCGAACTGGCACAGAAGGAAGTCATCACCACCGGCACCAGCAGCAGCACTGAAGAGCAGCGCCATGTGCGCCCAAGCAAGCGCGATATCGCCCTGCTGAACTCGGAAGCAGCCCGTTATGAGCACCTGATGCCGAACCTGGCCTCCGAGCTGCGCTTCCTGGCCTCGCGCGGTTAAAAAAACGCCCAGGGCGGCGTTGCCTGCGCCTTGCCGTACTTGCGTACTGTCTTCGGCTTGGCGCCTGGCCCTGGACGTTTTTTTACGCTAACAGCGTACCAGGCTCAAGGCGGCGTTGCCTGCGCCTTGCCGTACTTGCGTACTGCCTTCGGCTTGGCGCCTGGCCCTGGATGTTTTTTTACGCTAACTGCGTGCCAGGCTCAAGGTGGCGTTGCCTGCGCCTTGCCCTGGACGTTTTTTACGCTAACTAATTTATTCACAAGGAATTTATATGATGTTCATCGAAACCGCACTGATCGCCGTAGCCGTCGTCGTTACCGGCATCCATTTTTACCTGATTTCGACCGGCAAAGCCCGTTTCTGATCAGCAAGCAGCAAAGCAGCAGCATCACGCCGAGCCAAGCGGCCAGTCGTGTGTAGCAGTACCATGCAGTGAACAAAGTTTGACAGCCCAGCCTGGCAATCGGTCCAGGCTGGCAAGTGGGAAGTGGTATTTCCTAGTGTGGCGCAGCCGCGTCCACCGGCGTTTCCAGCAGTGGCGGGGTCTGGCCCTTGCGCACGATCTGCACGAAAATCTCATTCTGCTTGACCATGCCCAGCTCATAGCGGGCACGCTCCTCGACGGCGCCAGTACCATCTTTCAGGTCGCGCACTTCGGATTCGAGCTTGGCGTTGCGCGCCTTCAATTCCATATTCTTCTTGTTGGCCACCGCGACTTGGGCTTGCATGTCGGCAACGCGCAGCCAGCCCCCTTTACCCAGCCAGAGGGGAAATTGGATCAACAGCAGCAAGGCTGCCAGGGCGAGCGTAATCAGGCGCATGGGGCATTCAGTTAAAAAACCGGCCGGAACATCTCCGGCCGGCCAGTGGGTTTTACAGCAGCTTACTTCAGATTATAGAACGCATCGCGTCCTGGATAGCTGGCGATGTCGCCCAGGTCTTCTTCGATACGCAGCAGCTGATTGTACTTGGCCATGCGGTCCGAACGCGACATCGAGCCGGTCTTGATCTGCAGGGCGTTGGTAGCGACGGCGATATCGGCGATGGTCGAGTCTTCCGTTTCGCCCGAGCGGTGCGAAATGACGGCCGTGTAGCCGGCGCGCTTGGCCATTTCGATGGCGGCGAAAGTTTCCGTCAGGGTGCCGATCTGGTTGATCTTGATCAGGATCGAGTTGGCGATGCCTTTCGAGATGCCTTCTTTCAGGATCTTGGTGTTGGTGACATACAGGTCGTCGCCGACCAGTTGCACTTTCTTGCCCAGTTCCGCCGTCAGGATCGCCCAGCCATCCCAGTCGCCTTCGTGCATCGCGTCTTCGATCGAGATGATCGGGTACTTGTCGCACCAGGTCGCCAGCAGGTTGGTGAACTCGGTGGCGGTCAGGCTCAGGCCTTCGCCTTCCATTTCGTACTTGCCGTTCTTGTAGAACTCGGACGCGGCGCAGTCGAGGCCGATGGCGATCTGCGTGCCTGGCTCGTAGCCGGCTTCTTCGATGGCCTGGATGATCAGCTTGATGGCTTCTTCATGGTTGGCCAAGGATGGCGCGAAACCGCCTTCGTCGCCCACGTTGGTGTTCAGGCCCTTCTTGTGCAGGATCTTTTTCAGCGTGTGGAACACTTCCGCGCCGTAGCGGACGGCTTCCTTGAACGACGGGGCGCCCACGGGAATGATCATGAATTCCTGGATGTCCAGGTTGTTGTCGGCGTGCGCGCCGCCGTTGATGACGTTCATCATCGGCACTGGCATCTGCATGGCGCCCGAACCGCCGAAATAGCGGTACAGCGGCAAGCCGGCTTCTTCGGCGGCAGCCTTGGCGACAGCCATGGAGACGGCCAGGATGGCGTTGGCGCCCAGGCGCGATTTGTTTTCCGTGCCGTCCAGGTCGATCAGGGTACGGTCCAGGAAAGCCTGTTCATTGGCGTCCAGGCCCATGATGGCTTCAGAGATTTCGGTATTGATGTTCTCGCATGCTTGCAGCACGCCCTTGCCGAAGTAGCGCTTGGCGTCGCCATCGCGCAATTCCACGGCTTCGCGCGAACCGGTCGAGGCACCCGACGGTACGGCCGCACGGCCCATCACGCCCGATTCCAGCAACACGTCGCATTCGACGGTCGGGTTGCCGCGCGAGTCCAGGATCTCGCGACCGATAATATCAACAATAGCACTCATGTCATTCTCCAAAGTTAAGCGTAACAGGGGCTGCACACTGCGTTCTGATGCGCAATTGCACAAAGGGGGCAAAGAAACTCCCGGCGGAGACGATCAGGCCGGGAGCTGTCTTACGGGTAATACTGTGCTATCGACCGGCGTTACTCAGCGACGGCGTTGGCTTCCTTGTGCGCCAGCGCTGCCTTGATGAACGAGGTAAACAACGGGTGGCCGGTGCGTGGCGTCGACTTGAACTCAGGATGGTATTGCACGCCCATATACCATGGGTGGGCGTTTTCACCCGTGCGTGGCAATTCCATGATTTCGCACAAATCTTCGCTAGGCGTACGTGCCGAGACGATCAGGCCAGCCGCTTCGACACGGGCCAGGTAGTGATTATTGGCTTCATAGCGATGGCGGTGGCGCTCGGTCACCACGCTGCCGTAGATCTCGGCGGCGAGGGTGCCCGGATTGACGGCGCAGGTCTGCGCGCCCAGGCGCATGGTACCGCCCAGGTCCGAGTTTTCATCGCGCAACTCGACTTTACCATCGTGGTTTTGCCACTCATTGATCAGTGCAACGACAGGTTGATCCGTATCAAGGTCGAACTCGGTCGAATTCGCGTTCGGCATGCCAGCCTTGTTGCGCGCGTATTCGATCAGGGCCACTTGCATGCCCAGGCAGATGCCCAGGTAAGGGATCTTGTTTTCACGGGCGAACTGGGCCGCCTTGATCTTGCCTTCCACGCCGCGCTTGCCGAAGCCGCCCGGTACCAGGATGGCATCGTACTTGGCCAGGCCGTCGCAGCCCGTCGTTTCGATTTCTTCCGAATCGATGTACTCGATGTTGACGCGGCTTTCCGTGTGGATGCCGGCGTGGCGCAGCGCTTCGATCAGCGACTTGTACGACTCGGTCAGTTCCACATACTTGCCGACCATGCCGACGGTCACTTCCGCCTTCGGATGTTCCATCGTGTAGATCAGCTTGCTCCAGATCGACAGGTCGGCCGGTGCGGGGTTCAGGTCCAGCGCTTCGCAGATGATGGCGTCGAGGCCCTGGTCGTGCAGCATTTGCGGCACTTTGTAGATGGTGTCGACGTCCCACACGGAAATGACGGCCTGCTCTTCGATGTTCGAGAACAGCGAGATTTTCGCGCGCTCGTCTTCCGGAATGGCACGGTCGGCACGGCACAGCAGCGCGTTCGGGAAAATACCGATTTCGCGCAGCTTTTGCACCGAATGCTGGGTAGGCTTGGTTTTCAGTTCACCGGCCGAGGCGATGTAAGGCACCAGGGTCAGATGGACGAAAGCCGTGTTCTTGCGGCCGGCGCGCAGGCTCAGCTGACGTGCCGCTTCCAGGAATGGCAGCGATTCGATATCGCCGACAGTACCGCCGATTTCGCACAGGGCCACATCGTAGCCTTCGGCGCCACGGCGGACGTAATCCTGGATTTCATTGGTGATATGCGGAATCACCTGCACGGTCTTGCCCAGATATTCGCCCCGGCGTTCCTTGCGGATCACCGATTCATAGATCTGGCCAGTGGTGAAGTTATTCACCTTTTTCATGCGGGTGGAGATGAAGCGCTCGTAGTGACCGAGGTCGAGGTCGGTTTCGGCCCCGTCGTCGGTGACGAACACTTCACCGTGCTGCATAGGGCTCATCGTGCCAGGATCGACGTTGATATACGGGTCGAGCTTGAGCATGGTGACTTTAAGGCCGCGCGATTCGAGGATCGCGGCGAGGGAGGCGGCGGCAATCCCTTTTCCAAGGGAAGACACAACGCCACCAGTGACGAAGACAAATTTGGTCATTGCAGATGGTGCCGAACGGCACGTGCGGGAAATTGAAATTATACACTAAAGCCCGTCTGCGTCGCCCCCCGCGCGTGGAAATTTGCGCCAAATGACGACTATCCCTCCCCCTCCTGCTGTCTACGCACAACAAAATTGCAAGCTGGCAATAATTGAAATATTTCCATTTCCATACTTTGTGTGGGCGAGCGAACAGACCCTGCCGCACGCTGGCTGCAGACTGGGATTTTTCAACAGGAGGTCCATCATGAGCTACGAAGAACGCGACGCCTACGGCATGTATGTCAACCGCGGCCACAAAGGTCCCGGCCCTGAACTGATGGGTGCCGACACCCTGATCGGCGACCATGTACACAACGCCAAGGATGAGCATCTGGGTGAAATCAAGGAAATCATGATCGACATGCGCAGCGGCAAAATCGCCTATGCCGTCATGTCGCACGGCGGTGTCTTCACCATCGGTGAAAAGCTGTTCGCCGTGCCGTGGGAAGCGCTGCTGCTCGACACCGTCAACAAGCGCTTCACCCTCAACGTCGACAAGGAACGCATCGAAAACGCGCCCGGCTTCGACACGGATAACTGGCCGAACATGGCGGACAGCACGTGGGCGACGTCGATCCACAGCTATTATGGAACGACGCCACGCGAGTACTAATTAAGCCATAGCGCAGGGCTGGGGTCTACCTTAAAACCGGTACTCCAGCCCTGCCACATACGTCCTCCCCCGCGCCGTACTCATCGGCGTATTGTCGTTCGACTGCGACGGCATCGAGTTCAGGCGGTTCAGCGCTTCCGAATAATTCTTGTCCATGGCGTTCTGCACCGACAGGCGCAGGAACAGGTTTTTCGTCACCTGCCAGCTGGCGTACAGGTCGATCACGGCCGGGATCTTCGGATTGTCCACCTTCGTCACTTCACCCGTCACCGCATCGGCTTCATTGTCCGGCGACAAGCGGCGGTTGGCGCCCGTGTGCTTGATGATGGCGCCGATCTCCATTTTATTGTCCAGCAAGCGCGTGCCCACGTCGAGATTGTAATACGTGCTGGGCAGCTCGCTGATGTCGGCGGCGCCAAACCACGCGCTGGCGATCGACGTCGGCTGGCTGGTCTTTTCCCGCGTATACGACAGGCGGGCAAAGGCCGGACCCAGCTGGTACTGCGCTTCCAGTTCCCAGCCGCGCGTGCGCACCGGCGTGGCCGAGTTAATGTAGATATACATATTCGTCACGTATTCATCGACCGTTTCCCAGTCCGTGGCGATCACTTCCGAAATATTGCACTTGCGCCCGTTATCGCAGACGAGGAAAGACTGGCTGGTGATATAGCCGTCGATCTTGCTCTTGAAATACAGGGCCTTGAAGTTCAGCGCGTCATTGGCGCTCAGCAAGCCGTGCAGGCTGGAATTCAAGCCCAGCTGATAGGTCGTCGCCTTCTCGCCCTTCAAAAACGGGTTCATCGAGGCCCCGCCATCGTTCGAGAAAAACACTTCCTGCGGATTCGGCCCACGCATGCTGCGCTCGGCACTGGCAAACGGCTGGAACCACGGCGTCACCTGGGCGGAAAGCAGCAGCGACGGGTTGATGCCGTGTTTCTTCAGCCCGATATGCGCCGCCCCTTGCGGGAAACATTTCACGCGCTCGTCGCAGGCCGGCTTGTAGCCCGTCAGCTCGAAACGCGTGGTGTTCAGGCCCGCGTTGACCTGGTAGATGCCGCGGTTGTATTGCAGGCCAGTGTACAGGCTGTCGATCTTTTGCTTGCCCGTGGGACCGAAGGTATTGTTTTCGATCGATTGCCGGTTGGCGTCCGGATTGTCGGGATCGTCGACCAGGCTTTCCACGTGCTTGCTGTATTGATTGCGCATCAGCTTGCCACCGAAGGTCACCAGCGCATCGCCGCCCGCCAGCTTGAAGCTGCTGGTGTTGTTGATATCGAACGCATCGGCGCGGTTGGCCGCGTTGGTGTTGACGAAGTTGGTCAGCGCTTCCGGCATGTATTTCTGCTTGCCACGGCTGCTGCTGGCCGTCACATTCAGGTCGATCAATTCCGAAAACGGCGTGTAGTGGTATTTCACATAGTAGTCATCGCTCCGGATATCGCGGCGCGTAAACGTATTGCGGTAATCGCGCGCCGACAATTCCAGCGCGTGGAAGTCGCTCAGTTTCATATCCAGCTTGAGCAATTGCGACTTGGGTTTCTGCTTGTAGTAACGGTTGTAGCCGAAGCCGAATTCCTCGCTGTCCGTGCCCTTGCCATTCTTGTAGTTGTTGCCGATCACGCTCGCGCTGGTGGCCGCCATGAAACCCACGCTGCCGCCGTCGAAGGCGGGGTTTTTCATGCCGACGGCCAGCATGGCGCTGCGCCCCACGCCATTATTACCGGCCGACATCTTCGTGCGCGCGCCGGTTTTTTCACCGACGAAGACCACGTCGTCGACGCCGATGGTGCGGAAATTGGCGCTGCCGCCCAGCGCGTTGACGCCATCGCCGCCGACCGCATTGCCGCGCGACACGTCCACGCCGATGATGAAATTCGGGTCGATCAGGGCGCCGAACTGGCTGCTGGGCACGCCCCCATGCGACACTTCCGATGGCGCGCTGCCATAGTAATTCTGCGTCACGCCATCGATCATGGTGTTGACCCGGCCAAAGCCGGACAGGCCGCGGATATTCACGCTGACGGCCCCTTGCGCCGGATCGATCTGGGTAAACGTGCCGGGCATGCCGCGCAGGATCTGGTCCACGCTCTGCAAGCGCGTCTCCGCGCCGCGCGCACTGACGGCGCCCGGTTTTTCCAGCGCCTGCTGTTCCACGGGAAGCGCTTCACCCGAGACATTCAGCGGCGAAAGTTCCACCTTGCCACTGTCCTGCGCCTGTTGCGCCCCGGCCTGCTGCGCCAGCAACGCCATGCAAACGCCCACGGCTTGCGCCATTTTCTTGATATGCATACACCCTCGTTTTGTTATGGATAGAATTTTTGAATGAAAAGCGATGGCATCCTCATGCCTTGTCCTGTCCCGGCTCCAGCTTGAACGAGACGGGCAAGGTGACGCTCACCGTGCCCTGGTGCAGAAGGTTGTCGGGCGGCGCCGGCAACGGTTGCGCGCGCTGCAGCACTTGCAGCGCTTCGCGGTCGAGCAGCACCGTGCCCGACGAGGTGATCAATTCGCTGGCCAGCAGCTTGCCGTCGCGGTCCACCTGGAAACGCACCCAGGCGGCGCCGGCCCGCTTGCGCTGGCGCGCGTCGCCCGGATAGCGCTTGAAGTGTGCCAGATGGCTGAGCACGCGGCTTTGCCAGCTGGCGGGCGCCGCGCTGGTCGACGGCGTGTCGCTATTGAATGGCGCTGCCTGCGGACCGCGCACGGCGGCAGGCGCCGGCGTGGCGCTGCTGCTGGCCTGCGCCGGTACGGAAGACTCTTTGGCCGCATCCTTGCCCGGCTCCGCCGATGGACTGGCCGCCTGTGCCTCTTTTTCCGCCGCCACGATCTCCGGCGCGGCGGCACGCGCCAGCACCGGCAAGGCTTCCTGGCGGACTGTGCTCTTTGGCGGGCGGGCCGCGCTGGAGGCGGCGACTGGCGCGCCCCACCGCTGCCGTTTGCCGCGTTTCCGGCGACATAGCTTGCGCGGCAAACACCAGCATCACGCTGGCGGCAGGGTGGGCGGGCGGCACGGCGGCGGGCTGCCAGCTGGCCCACAGCAGCAGCGCCAGCGCCGTGGCTGCCACCAGCGAAGTGGCGATGCCCCAGTTCAAGAGGGGACGCTGATTCATCCCCCCTCCCGGCCCACCAGGCCCACTCTCAGGTAACCGGCCTGGCGCAGGGTATCCATCACGCCCAGCACGTCTTCATACGCGGCCTGCTTGTCGGCCTGGAAAAACAGGGTGCGCTGGCGGTCGCCGCCCGTCTGTGCGTCGAGCAGGCTGCCCAGCTGCTCGCGCGCCACGGGCGCCTCGCCCAGGTACAGGCTATGGTCGGCCTTCAGGGAAACAAACAGCGGTTTGTCGGGGCGCGGTTCGGGCTTGGCGGTGGCGGCCGGCAAGTCGATCTTCAGGTCGACGGTGGCCAGCGGCGAGACCACCATGAAGATGATCAACAACACCAGCATCACGTCGATGAAGGGCGTGACATTGATCTCGCTCAGCTCAGGCATGTCGGCCGTGTCATCGTCCGATGCAGGAAAAAGGCTGGCCATGGCTCAAGCCTGCCCGCGCGTGTCGAGGTCGCGGCTGAGCATCAGCAGCACCTGCGCCGAGGCGGCGCGCAGCTGCGCCTTGTACTGGTTGATACCACGGCTGAGGACGTTATAGATGACGACGGCGGGAATCGCCGCCACCAGGCCCAGCGCCGTGGCCAGCAAGGCTTCCGCGATGCCGGGCGCGACTGTCGCCAAATTCGTGCTCTGGCTGACGGCGATGCCGATAAAGCTGTTCATGATGCCCCACACGGTGCCGAACAGGCCGACGAACGGCGCCACGGCGCCGATGCTGGCCAGCAAGCCTACGCCTTGCGTCATACCGCGCACCTGCTGCCCGATCAATTGTTCCTGGCGAAAACCGGCCCGCTCCTTGAGGGCCGCCGCCGGCGCGCTGGCGTGCGACAGGCGCAGTTCCTGCTGCACGTCGTCAAGCAGCTGCCGCGCCAGCGCCGTGCCGCCTGCGCCCTGCACTTTCGCTGCCGCGTCCTGCAAGGACGTGGCCGACTTCAGCATGGCGACGGCGTGCGTTGCCGCGCGCCGCGCCTTCAACAGGCTGGCGCCCTTTACCAGCAAGACCACCCAGGTGGCCAGCGCGGCGATCAATAAACCGACGAGCACGCTTTTGACGACCTGGTCGGCAGCGAAAAACATGCCCAGTGGTGACATGTCATGCGGCAATGCGGATGCTTGCGCGCCGGCATGGAAAAGGAAAAAAAACACGCCGCCAGCGGCGGCTTTGAGATGGTGGATAGGCATGGAAGCTTCAACAATCAACAGGCATGGCTGCGCCAACGGCGCGCACGCGCATGCAAAAAAATCGGACGAACTACCTGGCTGCTGTGGAGGAGCTTGCTGGGGGAGAGTGCCGGGCTGAACGCCCGGCGGAGGTCTGGCGAATTACTGGGCGCTGACGGCTGCTTCGGCGGCGGCTGCGGCAGATGCTACTGGCGGGGTGAACCACACGAAGTCCGCCTGCGGCGCGGCGACGGTGGCGCCCTGCTGCGCCAGCACCAGCACCAGCGGCGCCGGGCCGCCCGTCAGGTCCTGCACGTGCAGCGGCACGCCCAGATCCTTGTGCGCATGGTAGGCGCCAGCGATCAGCACGGCAGGCGCGGGTGCGGCCAGCAGGCGCTCGGCCATGCGTCGGTCGCGCTGCTGCTGCACCGACAGCATGGCGTCCAGGCGCGGCTCGTCGATCTGGTTGTCGTGCATGACGCGGATGATGTCTTTCAGCTTGGCATGCACCTTGCCATCGTTGGCCAGGTTCGAATGCTTGCCCTGCACGGCCGGCTTGTCGACAAATAGTTGCTTGATTTCGCTGCGGTCCAGGTTGGCCGACCAGACAGGGTACGGCGCGCGCATCACGGTCATGACCAGGTCGCCATATTGCTCCCACTTCCAGTTGCGCTGCCAGGCCAGCAGCTCGGCCACGTGTTCGGGACGCACCACGGGGTCCGTCTGCAGCCATGGCTTGACCTTGTCGACCTTGGCTTGCTGGTCCGGGTTCAGCATTTCCAGCAGCACGCTGCCTTGCGGACGCTGGGCCTGCAGCTGCTGCAGCAGCCATTGCTCGATCTGGTGATGGCTGAGCTGGTCATGCTGCTCGCCGATGATCACGCGCGGCGCGCCGGCCAGCTGGACCAGCAATTGCTCGGCAGTCACGCGCTGGCCGCTGCGCAGGTCGACGATCTCGCCCAGCTGGCGCACATCTTGCGCGCTGGCCGGCACGGCCGTCGTGGTGGCGGCACCAGTGGCGGCGCCTGTGGCAGGTGAGACGCTGTTGCAGGCGCTCAGCGCCAGCACGCAGGCGGGCAGCACGGCGGCAAGGGACAGGGGAAATTTCATGGGCATGGCCTTTCGGGTCAACGCTTCAGGTCAAAGCGCTTGTTGTTGCAAAAATACTCAGCCGGGCATTTTAATAGAAATGATTCTCATTTACAACCAGTACACGACGAAGTGAGAAGATTTTTTTACAACTGGTAAAAAATCAACGCAGGCAACGCCGGTGCAATCGCCGGGCGCAGAGTAGAATAAAAAAAAGGCTCTGTCATCGGCAAGTGGGGGGAAGGCCGGAATCTTCCTGTGTTCGCGTGGTCTGACTCTGCATATTCACCATGCACGGAGCCGATCATGTTGTCAGCCGAATGGACGATCTTTATCGCGCAGTTTTCCTGCCTGAGCGCACGCCAGCGTCAGGCCGGCATTACCCTGCTGCGTGGCAACGCGCCGCAGCAGGCAGCCATCACCCTGATCGAGGACGTGGCGCGCCAGCGCCTGGCCTGCCCAGCCTGCCATTCGGCGCATGTGCACCGGCATGGCCATGCGCACGGTTTGCAGCGCTACCGTTGCGTGCCCTGCGGCCGCACCTTCAATGCCTTGACGGGCACGCCGCTGGCGCGCCTGCGCCACAAGGCGCACTGGCTGGAATATGCCGACTGCCTGCTCGACTCGGTCTCGGTGCGCCGGGCGGCCAGCCGACTGGGCCTGCACCGCAACACCACGTTTCGCTGGCGCCACCGGTTTTTAAGCCTGGCAAAAACGGACCGGCCGCACTGCCTGCATGGCATTGCCGAGGCCGACGAGTTGTATGTGCTGGAATCGCAAAAGGGCGCGCGCACGATGACGCGTCCGGCACGCCGCCGCGGAGGCCACGCGACTTTGCGCGGCATGTCGCATGAACAAGTCTGCATCCTGGTGGCGCGCGACCGCACGGGACAAACCCTCGATTTCGTCACCGGCATGGGGGCCTTGACGAAGGCGCAGCTGCATCGCTGTTTGCCGCCCGTCATGGACCAGGATGTGCTGCTGGTTACGGATGGCCATGCGGCCTATGCCGCTTTTGCCCGCGAGGCGGGCATCAGCCATCAGGCCGTCAATCTGCGTGCCGGCATGCGCGTGCGGGGCGCGGCCCACGTGCAGAACGTCAACGCCTATCACAGCCGTCTCAGGCAATGGCTGCGTCCGTTTCATGGCGTGGCGACGCGCTACCTGCACCATTACCTGGGCTGGCGCTGGATACTCGATGCCAGGCGCATCCGCTCCCCGGAATCATTGCTGAAAGCCACGCTCGGTGATTTCCCACACCTGACGAGGACATAGCCAAAAAAAACGGAGGACATGCGTGAACCATACTGACCAGTTGGCGGCACTGAAAAAACCGCTGCCAGAATCACTTGCTGCCGTACTTTCCCTGATCTTTGCCGACCGCTTTTCCATGACGCAAGCCATGCGCGAACACCATGGCCGCGACGAGTCGAGCTATCCCCCCATGCTGCCGGACGCCGTCATCTTTGCCCATTCCACAGAGGAAGTGGCCGCCGCCGTCAAGCTGTGCAGCGCGCACGACGTGCCCATCATCGCCTACGGCAGCGGCACCTCGCTCGAAGGCCACGTGCTGGCCCTGCATGGCGGCGTGACGATTGACCTGTCGCAAATGAACGCCATGGTAGCCGTGCATAGTGAAGACTTGACAGCCACCGTGCAGGCCGGCGTGACGCGCAAGCAGCTCAACGAGGAAATCCGTGACACGGGCCTGTTCTTCCCCATCGACCCGGGCGCCAATGCCTCCCTGGGCGGCATGGCGGCCACGCGCGCCTCGGGCACCAACGCCGTGCGCTACGGCACCATGCGCGAAAACGTGCTGGCCCTGACGCTGGTGACAGCCGATGGCCGCATCATCAAGACGGGCACGCGGGCGAAAAAATCCTCGGCCGGCTACGACCTGACGCGCTTGTTCGTCGGCAGCGAAGGGACGCTTGGCATCATCACGGAAGTGACGGTGAAACTGTATCCGCTGCCAGAAGCGATCTCGGCCGCCGTGTGCTCATTCCCCGGCACGGGCGAGGCCGTCAATGCCGTGATCCAGACCATCCAGATGGGTATTCCCGTGGCGCGGGTCGAGTTCCTCGATGAGAACGGCGTGAAAGCCATCAATGCCTACGACAAGATGGCGCTGCCGGAACAACCCTTGTTACTGTTTGAATTCCACGGCACGCCGGCCGGCGTGGCCGAGCAGGCGCAGCTGGTGCAAGCCATTACGGCGGAACACGGTGCCAGCGATTTCGAATGGGCCAGCCGCCCGGAAGAGCGCTCGCGCCTGTGGGCTGCGCGCCACAACGCGTATTTCGCCCTGCTGCAGATGCGCCCGGGCAGCCGCGCCATTTCCACCGATTGCTGCGTGCCGATTTCGCGCCTGGCCGAATGCATCCTTGCCACCCAGGCCGACTGCGAAGCGCAGGGCCTGGTCTACGCCATCATCGGCCATGTAGGCGATGGCAACTTCCACGTGCAGATGCTGGTCGATCCCGACGACCCGGCCGACATCGCCCGCGCGGAAAAGGTCAACAGCGACATGGTCACGCGCGCCATCGGCATGGACGGCACCTGCACGGGCGAGCATGGCGTGGGCATGCACAAGATGGCTTTCCTGGTGGAAGAACATGGTGCAGACGCCATCGACACCATGCGCGCCGTCAAGCATGCGCTGGATCCGAAGAACATCATGAATCCGGGAAAGATCGTGCGCTGGTAATTGTGTAAAGCATGTCAAACACATGGTAGGGGCTTAGCCAGGCTGGCGCGCCCTTGTTTTTCATCGCTTGGCTCAAACCACTTAATGGTGTAATGTGGCGCGCTTAGCATTAAGTCAATTCCCTTCAGTATCAACGATGACAATCTCAAAAACCATTGCGGCCGCTATCTGGTTGTTCAGTATTACCTATTATTCCGTCTATACATTCCCGGACAAGCTGTTTCAAGGTTTTGATTTATCACGGGATTACTGGCTTTTACTGGCACAAGTCCTGTTGACTGCCCTGTTCGCCTGGAAAATAAGCGGATATCCATTTCAGGTGCCTTCGCTGGCCACCAAAGTGGATGCAAAGTGCGGCCCCGGCACCTATGCGAACTTCATCGCCGATGTAAAACCGTTATTGCTGTTTGGCGTCAGCGGTCTTGTATGCGGATCCAGCCATTTATTTCGATACTACCAGGGGCAGGATGGCCGCACACTGTTCCTTGCGGCTACCATGTTCAGTTCGGCAATAGCATTCCTTGTTTGCAGAATCATTCTGCAAAAGCGCGGGCTATTGATGGAAGCAAGGGACGATGCACGGCGCGCACCGGGCCTCTGACTCCCCCGTTCCGGGGTGAGCATTTAATCTAGCGCCATGCGCATCGGCACGAAAGCGATGCCGCCCGTTTCCACCCGAGGCCCCGTGGCAACAAAGCCCAGGCTTTGATACAGGGGCAAGGCATACGCCGAGGAATTGACGGTAAACGCCGTCACTTCGCCCTTGGCCAGGGACGCATCGCGCGCCGCCTGCCACAGCCGGCGCGCCATGCCGCGCCGGTGCAGGGCGCGCGGCACGAACATGTGGAACAGATGCGTGTTGTCGCGCATGGCCACCACGCCGGCCAGCTCGCCATCGATATGCGCGAGCTGGTAGGCGTAATTGGGCAGCGACAGATAGTTTTCGATGGCTGGCTGGCGGCAGTGCTCGATGAACGTTTCCGCCCCCGCGCCATCGGGGTGCAAGGTCAAAAAAGGCATCAGGTCGTCGATCAGGGCGACGATGGCGGGCGCGTCGGCGACCAGGGCGGGACGCAATGTTGGTTCGGGCAAGGTTGTCATGCGTAAATCATGCCATGCCATTCGCCATCCATACAACCCTCAACAGAAATCACGGCTGCTGGTGCGCAAGCGTCCCAGCAAATGCGACATGTCGACCAGGCGCTTGGCCACCAGGTTGCGCACGATGCCTTCCTGCTGCCACACGCCGTAGACGCCCAGCAGCGGCGCGCTCAGCACCTCGCGCCGCTGGCTTTCCACGAGGTCGGGCCAGACGATGACATTCACGGTGCCCGTCTCGTCTTCCAGGGTCATGAAGACCACGCCCTTGGCCGTGCCCGGACGCTGGCGCACGGTGACGATGCCGCAGGCGCGCGCCACTTGCCCGTTGGTATAGCAGCTCAGCGTGGAGGCGGGCAGGAAGCGCTGCGCCAGCAACTGCTTGCGCAGCAGCGCCAGCGGATGGCGTCCCAGGGTCAGGCCTTGCGCGCGGTAGTCGCTGACGATGCTCTCGCCTTCCGTGGGCGCGGCCAGCACGGGCATGTCTTCCTCGTGCGTGGTGGCGCGCAGCAAATCCTTCTCGGGCACGGCGCCGGCAGCCTGCCACAGCGCTTCGCGGCGGTTGCCGGCCAGCTTATGCAGGGCATTGCCTGCCGCCAGCACCTGCAAGTCATGGCGGTCCAGGCCGCCACGCCGCGCCAGGTCGGCCACATCGACAAAGGCGGCGATGGCGCGCGCATCCTCGATGCGCCGGGCCGCCTCGACGCGCATGCCATACAGGCTGTTCAAGCCCAGGCGCACGACGGGCGCAGCGCCCTGCTCTGCCGCTTCTTCCAGCGCCGCCTCCCAGCCGCTGGCGGCCACATCGACAGGCAGCACCTGCACGCCATGCCGGCGCGCATCCTGCACCAGTTGCGATGGACTGTAAAAACCCATGGGCTGGCTATTCAGCAAGGCGCACAAGAAGGCGGCCGGCTCGTGGCATTTCAGCCAGGAACTGGCATACGTCAGCAGCGCGAAACTGGCCGCATGCGATTCGGGAAAACCGTATTCGCCAAAGCCTTCGATCTGGCTGAAGATGGCGTCGGCAAACTTTCGCTCATACTGATTTTTGACCATCGTTTCGACAATGCGTTCCTTGTAATTATTCATGCCGCCCTTGCGTTTCCAGGCCGCCATGGCGCGCCGCAACTGGTCCGCTTCGCCGGGCGTGAAATCGGCGGCGATGATGGCGACCTGCATCACTTGTTCCTGGAAAATCGGGATGCCCAGGGTGCGCCCCAGCGCCTTTTCCAGCCCCTTTGGATAGTCGACAGGCTCCTTTTTCTGCCGCCGCTGCAAATACGGATGCACCATGCCGCCCTGGATGGGACCGGGGCGCACCAGCGCCACCTCGATGACGAGGTCGTAGAATTCACGCGGACGCAGCCGGGGCAGCATGCTCATCTGCGCACGCGATTCGATCTGGAACACGCCGATGGTGTCGGCCTGGCACATCATGTCGTAGGTGGCGCGGTCTTCCGCGGGAATATCCTGCAGGCGGAATTCCTCGCCGCGCCGCGCACTGACCAGTTCCAGGGCGCGGCGCAGGGCCGACAGCATGCCCAGCGCCAGCACGTCGACCTTCATCAGGCCCAGTTCTTCCAGGTCGTCCTTGTCCCACTCGATGACGCTGCGTTCGGCCATGGTGGCGTTTTCGATGGGCACAAGGCGAGAAAGCTTGCCCTGCGCAATGACGAAACCGCCCGGATGCTGCGACAGGTGGCGGGGAAAGCCCAGCAACTGCTGCGCCAGGCTGGCCCACTGCTGCGACAGCTCCGCTTCCGGGTCGAGTCCGCATTCGGCCAGGCGGTTCAGCAGATCGCGCTTGCCGTCGAACCAGTGGTGCGCCTTGCAGACCTTTTCCACGATGGCCAGGTCGATCCCCAGCGCCCGGCCACTGTCGCGCAAGGCGCTTTTCGGCCGGTAGCTGATCACCACAGCCGCCAGCGCGGCGCGGCGCCGGCCATATTTGGCGTAGATATATTGAATCACTTCCTCGCGCCGCTGGTGCTCGAAGTCGACGTCGATATCGGGCGGCTCGTTGCGCTCGCGCGACATGAAGCGCCCGACCAGCGAATTGCCGCGCGCCGGGTCCACTTCCGTGATGCCCAGGCAATAGCAGACGGCCGAATTGGCGGCCGAACCCCTGCCCTGGCACAGGATGTTTTGCGAACGCGCAAAACGCACGATGTCATACACAGTCAAAAAGTACGCTTCATACGACAGCTCGGCGATCAGCGCCAGTTCCTGTTCGATCTGCTCCTGCACATTGGCGGGTATGCCCAGCGGAAAACGCACGCGCGCGCCCGCATACGTTTCCTGCCGCAAATAAGTCGCTGGCGTGTGGCTATCCGGCACCAGTTCGTCGGGGTAGTCATAGCGCAAGCTATCGAGCGAAAAATTGCACATATCCGCGATGCGCAGGGTTTGCGCCAGCGCCTGCGGCGGGTACACATTGGCCAGGCGCAGCCGCGCACGCAGGTGCTGCTCCGCGTTTTGCGCCAGCGCATAACCGCACTCACCCACCGGTTTCCCCACGCGAATGGCGCACAGGGTGTCGAGCAGTGGTTTGCGCGAGCGCACGTGCATGCACACGTGACCCACGGCCACCACAGGCAAGCCCTGCGCCTGCGCCGCTTCCTGCACGGCGCCGCGGTGCGCGTCATCCTGTGCCCGCTGCAACAGATTCAATCCCACCCAGCTGCGCGCACTGCCAAAGGTGGCCGCCATCCACCGCGCCTGTGCGCCCAGCGTCTCCGGCTGGGCCGGATAGCTGGGCAGCAAGATCATCAGGCAGCCGGGCAAGCCCCGCAAATGGGCAAACTCGGACGATGGCGCGGTGAAATCGTCCGGCGTCAGCAAATAACGTCCCTTGGCCGCCCGCGTGCGCGCCATGGTGATCAGCTCCGACAAGTTGCCATAGCCTTCACGGTTCTGCACCAGCGCCAGCAGGGACAGCGCCGGGCGGCCATCGGCCTGCGTCAAATGAAAATGCGCGCCGATAATCAGCGGAAAATCGGCCCGCTTGGCCACCGCATGGGCACGCACCACGCCCGCCAGTGAACACTCGTCCGTGATGGCCAGCGCCCGATAGCCCAGCTGGACGGCACGCGCCACCAGTTCCTGCGCATGCGAGGCCCCATGCAAAAAGCTGAAGTTGCTCAGACAGTACAACTCAGCATACTCGGGTAAGACGGCGCCCCACATGATCTACCTCAATACTGTATATAAACACAGTACATTATACTCATCTGGAATGGGACTTCTCAGTTATGCTCATGTTTTACCTTGCACGCTAGCCACCATGATCGTCCATCTCCTGAAATGTTTCGGCGCCGAACCCGGCGGCGGCAATGCCGCGCTGGTCGTGGAAAACGACGGCGGCAGCGAAGCGGAGCGCCAGCGCTTCGCGCGTGAACGCCAGGTCAGCGCCTGTGTCTTCATCGACCGCCAGGCGGATGGCATGGTGGTGCTCGACTATTTTTATCCGCACACGCGCAGCCCGCTGTGCCTGCACGCCACCCTGGCGGCCGCGCATGTGCTGCTGACGCCGCCCGGTGCGCCGGCCACCTTGACGGTCACCACCGCCATGCGCGGGCAAGCCCTGCAACTGCTGCGCAGCGCGGAGGGACTGTTCATCAGCCTGGCGCCGCAGCCGGCGCCTGCCGTCACGGTGGAAAAATATGTGCCGTCGGAACTGATGGGCCAGCACATGCAGTTGCTGTCGCCCCCCGTGGTCGCTTCCGTCGGCAGCCCGAAGCTGCTGCTGGAAGTGGCCGACCGCACCACCTTGCGCGCGCTGCGGCCGAACCTGGAATTGATCGCCGACTGGAGCGCCCTGCACCAGGTCAGCGGCTGCTATGCGTATTGCCGCACGGGCAACAACACCTACGAAGGGCGCAATTTTAACCACCTCGACCCGGCGCAGGAAGACAGCGCCACGGGCGTGGCGGCAGGGGCGCTGGCATGGCATCTGCAACGCTCATTGAGCCTGCACCAGGGCCATGTGACGCAACAACCGTGTCTGATCGAAGTGCAATACAGCCGCGGGGAAATCCGCGTGGGCGGTATGGTGCAGGGCAGCACCTGAACGGGGCAGCGCGCACCAGCGCGAGGCAAGCCATCCATTGAGCAAAAGATAATCAACCAGGAAACAACAGTTACGGCAAATTTGTAATAACAAAACAAAGTATCGCTGGTGGATGATGAAATGATGGCACTAGAATCAAGTCACGAATCTTGCTCATCAGCCACTTGGAGATACTGCGTGCCGACACTCACCACCTTGCGTAAAGCAGTCCTTGCCAGCCTGTACGGCAGCGCCGCCGTGGCCGCCTTCAGCCCCGCCGCCATGGCGCAGAGCAACGACCCCGTGGCCACGGAAGGCCCCGTGCAAACGGTCAGCGTGGTCGGTTCGCGCCGTGTCGCCAGTTCCGCCACGGACACCATGGTGCCCGTCGACATCATCCCCATTTCCAAGGTGGCAGAGCAAGGCGGCCAGTTCGACCTGGCGCAATCGCTGCAATACATTTCGCCCTCGTTCAACTCCACGCGCCAAACGGGCGCCGATGGTGCCGACCTGATCGATTCGGCCGCCCTGCGCGGACTCGGCTCCGACCAGACCCTGGTGCTGGTGAACGGCAAGCGGCGCCACACAACGGCCCTCGTCAACCTGTTCGGCGCACGCAACCGCGGCAATACGGGCACGGACATGAATGCGATTCCCTTGCTGGCGATCAAGAACGTGCAAGTGCTGCGCGACGGCGCCGCCGCCCAGTACGGCTCGGACGCCATTGCCGGCGTGATCGACATCGAACTGAAGAAAAGCCTGGGCTGCGAAGCGGCGGCCGGCTACAGCCAGTATTCGGCAGGCGACGGCAAGAATTACCTGACCTCCGCCTACTGCGGCATCGCGCTGGGCGACAAGGGCACCCTTGCGATTACCGGCGAATACCTGGACCGGGGCCGCTCGAACCGGGCCGACGCGGACAGCATGCGCATCATCGGCGACACCAAGTCCAAGAACAAAACCCTGTACGTGAATGGCGACTACGCCACCAGCGGCACGGGCAAGCTGTACTTCACGGCGGGCGCGCAAACGCGCGACGCGTCCAGCGCCGCATTCGGCCGGGGCGGCATCGGCAGCGATGACATTCCATCGCGCAATTCGGCCGCCATGTATCCGGACGGCTTCGTACCTTTCATCAATGGCAAGATCGATGACCAGTACACCACCATCGGCCACCGCAGCCAGATCGGCGAATGGCATGCGGATTTCTCGCAAACCTATGGCTACAACAAGATGCGCTATGACATCAGCCATACCCTGAACGCCTCCATCGCCAACCTCGACCTGATGAACGGCGGCAAGGGCGTCAGCGCCAGCAGCTATGACGCGGGCGGCTTCTCGTTCCAGCAGCTGACCAGCAATGCCGATTTCAGCCGCTATTACGATACGGTGATGCGCGGCATAAACGTGGCCTTCGGCGCCGAATACCGCAGCGAGGAATACAAGATCATGGCCGGCGAAGCAGGCTCCTACATCGACGCCGACGGCGTCGGCGTGGGCGGCAACGCGGGCAGCCAGGGCTTCCCCGGCTTCCAGCCCGGCGACGCCACCAAGGCCAAACGCCACAGCATCGCCGCGTATGGCGACGTGGAACTGGACTGGACGGAGCGCCTGAAAACCCAGGCCGCCCTGCGCTATGAAAAATTCAGCGATTTCGGCTCCACCGTCACGGGCAAGCTGGCCGCCAGCTATAAAGTGGCGCCGAACGTGCTGCTGCGCGGTTCGGCCAGCACCGGTTTCCGCGCGCCATCGCTGCAGCAAGTGTATTTCTCATCCACCTTCACCGACTTCATCGGCGGCGTACCCACCGACGTGGTGCTGGCGCCGAATGGCGGCGCCGTCGCCAACGCGGCCGGCATTCCCAAGCTGAAAGAAGAAAAATCCACCAGTTTTACTTTTGGCACCACCTGGACGCCGACGCAAGCCATCTCCGTCACGGCCGACCTGTACAACATCAAGATCAAGGACCGCATCGTGCTGTCGGGCCGCTTCAATGCCGACAACTATCCGGACCTGGCGGCGCGCCTGGCCACGCTCGGCGTGGGCGAAGCGCAATTTTTCGTCAACTCCATCGACACGCGCACGCGTGGCCTGGATCTGACGGCGTCGCACAAGGGCGAGCTGGCCGGCAACCGCCTGAACACCTTCCTGGCCTTGAACCTGAGCAAAACGGAAGTGACGAAAGTCAAGACGCCGGACTCGCTGCAAGGCTATGAAGACGTGCTGCTGTCCGAGCGCGAACGCCTGTTCATCGAACAGGGCGGCCCGCGCGCCAAAGCCACCGTCGGCTTCGACTACATCACGGGCAAGCTGGAATCGGACTTGCGCATCATCTATTTCGGCCCGCAAACCCTGGGCACCTTCAGCGGCACGGCCGAAGGCGTACCGAACGCCCGCTACAAGGCCAAGACGTCCGCCGACCTGAGCTTCACCTACAGCATCAGCAAGAACACCAAGCTGACCTTTGGCGGCAACAACATCTTCAACGTCAAGCCCACCACGCAAAACGCGGATGAAACGGACAACGGTTTCAAATACGACAGCGTGCAGTTCGGCCTGAATGGCGCCTCGTACTTTGGCCGGCTGTGGGTGAAATTCTGATCCTGCCTATGGCATGACAACAGCGGCTGCGCCAATGCGGGCAGCCGCTGTTATTGTCAAGGCTCAGCAACCGAGCCGCGCAAGACGGTAGCGCATTTCACCGGCGATACCGGCATTGTCCGAGGCCGCGAACTCCCTGATAAGGTCGATGGCTTCCGGCGTGCCGATGCTGGCCAGCGCATGGCTGAACCATTTCGCAATGACCTCATCTTCAGAACACGTGTATTCGAGGAAATCAAAACCGCCTTCCAGCACGGCTCGAATGCAGGCCACGCTCGACGGGCTGGCCAGGTCTTGCATCTCGCGCGTGACTTCCTGGTGCACTGCGTGGCCAGGCATGAGCAGCAGATTGCCGAGCAGATCAGCCTTGGCCTCCGGATGCGCGACCGTCCTGGCCATCGCGAGCAAGGTGTACTGGGCCTCCCAATCAGATTCGGCAATCGTGGCCGCCATCCCGTCAAGAATATGGCGCTGGATGGTGGCCGGTGTGACGCCTGCCAGTTGGTAAAGCCTGGGCACGTCATGCATGTGATCGTCCAGTAGCTGGCGCAGTTCTTTATCCATACTAAAAATACCTGTCATTTATTCATTGCAATACCGGCGCGTGGCCGTGGCAGGTAATCGCTGTCAGCCCGCCAAAATTTCCTGCGCTTGCGCCGCCACGCCTTCCAGCCGTTCGCCGGCTGTCGGGCTACCGGCCATGCGTGCAAGTTCAGCGCCGAGGGCGGAGGCCAGTTCCGGCGACTGGCGCACGATGCCGGCCAGGATGAAATACTTCCACACATCGTCAGCGGTGGCGAAAATCGGCTTGACCTGGAGCGCAAGACGGGCGCCCTGCGCCGCCAGAAAGGGACGCAAGACAGCGGCAACGGGCCAGTTGCTGTCTTGCATCCATTCCAGCATCTGTGGCGCGACACATTCCACCTGTTGCCAGCCCAGCGCGACAAGCGCCGCGGCCGTATCGGTATCATGTTTGTCACGCGGCAGCAGTGGCTGCAGGGCAGTCTTCATAGTGATGTGTCGGTTCCTGGCTGGCAAGCGCCACGCACCTGCCAACAGCGCAATTTGATGTCAGCCCAACAGCAAGAACTGGGCAAGATCCGGGGTCAGACCCGGCGGGTCTGACCCCGGCTTCTTTCCGCTGGCTTGAACCCTTCTGCCAGCAGGCATCCTCCACAGCGTTTGCCCTTGTTTAGACTTCGCACCCCGCCAGCGCCGCGATTTCCTTCTGCATGTTCTCGATCGCCCGCTCGTTGTACTGGTTGGCAAAGTACGCATCGCCAAACAGCTGCCCTGCCTGCGCCTTGCCGCACAGGTGACGCAGGGCCAGGCCACGCTGCTGATTGAAGCGCACGGCGTCCACATGCGCGTATTCACGGCCGATCGCTTGCGTGTAGGCTTGGTAGACTTCGTCATCCTGGCCCAGGATGGCCAGGTCGGCGCTGAGCATGGCATCCTTCAGCGCGTGGCTGATGCCGGGTCCCTGGAAGTGGTCGGTGGCGCGTATCAGTTGCGCCACATCAAGGTTGTCGCCCGCGTCGAGGCCGCTGGCCAGCCACAGCTGCGCACTCGCCTCTTCGCTGGAATACAGCGCATCTTCGTCGTGGCTGTAGACGGCGTCGTGAAACCAGAACGCCTTTTTCACCAGTGCGCTGTCGCGTTTGGGCGCATAGGTATTGTCGGCCCACACGCGGATCTCGGACAGGCCATGCACCAGATGGTCGAGGTTGTGATAGTGGCGGTCGCTGCCGCCATACGCCTGCGGCCCCGTCAGGTGCGCGAACCAGTGGTCAAACAGCGTGATGTCGGCTTCGGACGCGGTGGCGTAATTCCACAGCGCTTCCCACTCCTTGCGCAGGCAGTCGAGTATCCACGCCTGGTAGGCGGGGCCGGGGACGAATTTCTTCATGGTCCAGTTCCAGCCGACCGGTCCTTCCAGCGCCTTGACGAAGCTGGAGCTGACGGAGCCGAGGTCGCGCGGCGGCATGACGAAGATGGTCTTGGCGCCCTGCAGCACGTCCACATTGGTTTGCTGGATCAGGTTTTCATAGTCGAAATCAGCCGTCGTGCGGATGCCGCGGATCAGGTAGTCGCAGCCATGCTTTTTCGCCGCGCGCGCCGTGTAGTCGCCCTTGACGATGACCACCTGCACATTGTCCCAGCCGCACTCGCGCGCGCTCTGCTCGATGATGCGCTTGCGGTCCTCGGCGGGAAACTGCGGCTTCTTGGCGGGGTTTTGCGACAGGAAAACAATCACCTCGTCGGCGAGCGAACGCGCTTCGCCGATCACCCACATATGGCCGTTGGTGATGGGGTCGAGGGTGCCTGAAAAGCCGATCTTCTGCATGCTGCGCTCCGTTTGCTTGAATGCTTATTGCGCAGACAATATAGGCCAGCGGCGCGCGCGTCAATGCAACATGCCAAAGATTGTGATCAAAACATTATTTTTTCACGGCTTGCGGGAATTCCACGCGCACGCACAGGCCGCCCAGGCGCTCGGATTTGTCCAGCACCAGGCGCGCGCCATGGCGCTCGGCGATGGCCTTGATGATGGCCAGGCCCAGACCGCTGCCGTTGGCGTCCGTGCCGGGCACGCGGTAGAAGCGGCTGAAGACGCGCTCGCGCTCCTCGGGCGGGATGCCGGGGCCGCTGTCTTCCACCGACAAGGTCACGCCGACAGGCGTGGCACGCAGGTCGATATCCACCGTGCCTCCCTGCGGCGTGTACTTGATGGCGTTGTCGACCAGGTTGCGCAGCATGATGTTGAGCGCGTCGGCCTGGCCGGCCACCTTGGCGGGGTCCATGTGATGCAGGCCCAGGTCGATCTTGCGTGCCTGCGCGATGCCGGCCATGTCGCCCAGCGCGCGCTTGACGACATCGTTCAAGTCCACCGCCTGCAGCTGGTCGCCGCTGGCGGCGCTGGCTTCCTGACGCGCCAGCACCAGCAGCTGCTCGACCAGGCGCGTGGCCCGCTCGATGCCGGCGCTGACGCGACTGATTGCCAGGCTGCGCTTTTCTTCCGATTCGGCCCGCTCCAGGCTCAGCACCTGCAGTTTCAGTGCCGCCAGCGGCGTGCGCAGTTCATGCGCGGCGTCGGCGACGAAATGCTGCTGCGCGTCGAACGCCGTCTTGACGCGCCCGAACAGCAGGTTCAATTCATGCACCAGCGGCCGCACTTCGTCGGGCAGGCCCGCTTCCGAGACGGGCGACAAATCGTCCGCCTGGCGTGCCGCCACCTGCTTGCGCACGCGCGAGACGGGCGCCAGCGACCCGCTGACCACCCACCACACCACCAGCATCAGGATAGGCGCCATCAGCGCGATCGGCCCCACCGTGCGCAGCGCCAGGCTGCCGGCCATGCGCTTGCGCACGGCCATGTCCTGGGCGATCTGCACGGTCTGGGAACTGGTTTGCACGGAAAAGATGCGGTAGGTGGTGCCGTTGGCTTTTACATTCGAAAAGCCCAGCACGGCGCGCTGCGGCAGTTCCGCGCGCGTGATCGAACGGAAGACCTGCACGCCGTCCGGCGTCCACACCTGCACCACCATGTCGTTGTTGACGGGGTCGGCCGGCAAGGCTTGCGCATGGTTGGCCAGCGGCGCGCCGGAGCGCAGCGACAGGGCCATCTGCTGCATGTGATAGTCAAAAATCTGGTCGGCGTCGTACAAGGCGCTGCGGTAGGCGATCGAGGCTTGCGCCAGGGCCGCCATGATGATGGCCGCCAGCAAAAACCACAGCAGGCGGCCGCGCAGCGAGTGCGTCACCGTGACCTTCATCCTCATGCCTTGGGCACCATGTAGCCGAGGCCGCGCACGTTCTGGATCAGGTCGCTGCCCAGCTTCTTGCGCAAGCCGTGGATATACACTTCCACCGCATTGCTGTTGACTTCATCCTTCCAGCTGTACAGCTTTTCTTCCAGCTGCGCGCGCGACAGCACGATGCCGGGACGCGCGATCAAGGCTTCCAGCACGGCCCATTCGCGCGCCGACAGGTTGACCGGATGGCCGTCGGCGATCACTTCGCGCGTCAGCGGATTGATGGACACGCCCTGGTGTTCGAAAATCGGTTCCGGCCGCCCCGAGGCGCGCCGCAGCAGGGCACGGATGCGCGCCAGCAGTTCGTCGAGGTCATACGGTTTCAGCACATAATCGTCGGCGCCCGCGTCCAGGCCGGCGATGCGCTGCTCGACGGCGTCGCGCGCCGTGGCCACCAGCACCGGCGTGTCGAGTTTGCGCAAGCGCATCGAGCGCAGCACGTCAAGGCCATCCTTGCGCGGCAAGCCCAGATCCAGCAGCACCAGGTCGTAGGTCTGCGTCTGCAGGGCCGTATCGGCCATGTCGCCGTCCTTGACCCAGTCCACCGCGTAATGCTCGGCGCGCAGCAGATCGAGCACCACCTCGCCGATCATCGTATCGTCTTCTACCAGCAATAGCCGCATGGCTGCTCCTTGTTCTATTTTTCACCCCAAAGGCGAAAAACCGGGGTCGACCCCTGAGGGTTCGACCCCAGCATCTGGCCTTGGGTTTGCTTCTTCATTAACCCAAACGCACGGGAATGAAAATCTTGTCCGGTCCCCGCTGGATCAGCAAGGCCACCGACTTGGCGGATTTTTCCACCACGTCGCGCACTTGCTCGACGGTGTTGACGGGACGGCCGTTCACCGACAATAACACGTCGCCCGGCTGCACTCCGGCATTCGCCGCCGCGCCGCCCGCGTCTTCCACCAGCAGGCCGGCACTGATGCCCGCCTCGCGTTTTTCATCCGATTGTAACGGACGCAGGGCCAGTCCCAGTTTTACCTTGCCGGCGGCGCCATCGCTTTTCGCCACTTCGGCCACCTTGTCGGCGGCATTGCCCAAGGTTGCCGACAGGCTGACGATCTTGCCATCACGCCAGACATCCATGCTGATTTTATCGCCAGGCAAGGAAGTGCCCACCAGCGCCGGCAAGTCGGCCGAGGCGATGATGCGCTGGCCATTCACCTTGCGCACCACGTCGCCGGACTTCAGGCCCGCCTTGTCGGCCGGGCTGCCCCGTTCGACGTTGGCCACCAGCGCACCTTCCGGCGTGGCCAGCTTGAACGAGTCGGCAAAGCCCTGGTTGACTTCCTGCACCGTCACGCCCAGCTTGGCGTGGCTGGCCTTGCCCGTGGCCACGATCTGGTCCTTGATACGGCCGGCCAGATCGATCGGGATGGCAAACGACAGGCCCTGGAAGCCGCCCGTCTGGCTGTAGATCTGCGAATTGATGCCCACCACTTCGCCGCGCGTGTTGAACAGTGGGCCGCCCGAGTTGCCTGGGTTCACCGCCACATCCGTCTGGATGAACGGCACATTGCTGTCGTCCGGCAGGGAACGGCCCTTGGCGCTGACCACGCCGGCCGTCACGGTGCTGTCGAAGCCATACGGCGAACCGATGGCCAGCACCCACTCGCCCACTTTCAGGTCGCTCGAATGGCCGAGCGGCACGATGGGCAGGTTGTTGGCGTCGATCTTCAAGACGGCGATATCGGTCTTCGGATCGGTGCCCAGCACCTTGGCGCGGAATTCGCGGCGGTCGTTCAGCTTGACGGTCACTTCACGCGCATCGCGCACCACGTGGGCGTTGGTCATGATGATGCCGTCGGGACTGACGATGAAGCCGGAGCCGAGGCCGTGCGTAGGCACGTCGCGGCCGCCGCGCTGCCCGCCTTGCGGACCCTGGAAGCGGCGGAAGAATTCGAAGAAGGGATCGTTGCCGAAGTCATCGTTGCCAGCCTGGGCCGATGGGTCGTAGGCCACCTTGGTGCTGCCCGTGACGCTGATGTTGACGACGGCCGGGCTGTTGCGCGCGGCGATCTGGCTGAAGTCGGGCAAGGCCACCAGTGGCGCGGC
>NZ_NRDQ01000095.1 GCF_002878455.1 Janthinobacterium sp. AD80 | reverse complement strand
CCCGACCCGGCGGCCGTCAGCGTGGCAGCCAATCCCGCCTCGGTGCCGGCCGCCATCGGCGCACGCGCGCCGCAGACCCTGAAATACCGCATGGAGACGGTGGAGCTGCCGGGCAAGCTCGATGACGGCACCAGTTTTACCTACTGGACCTTCAACCGGCAGGTGCCCGGCCCCATGCTGCGCGCCCGGGTCGGCGACACGGTGGAGCTGACCCTGTTCAATGCCAGGGACAGCAAGATGATCCACTCGATCGACCTGCATGCGGTGACGGGCGGCCATGGCGGCGGCCAGCACACGCAGGTGGCGCCGGGGCAGGAAAAAACCGTCACCTTCAAGGCGCTCAATCCGGGCCTGTATGTGTATCACTGCGCCACGCCGCTGGTGCCGCAGCATATCGCGGCCGGCATGTACGGCATGATCCTGGTCGAACCGGAAGGCGGCTTGTCGAAGGTCGACCGCGAGTACTACGTGATGCAGGGCGAGATGTACACAGGCCGGCCGCACGGCGCGCCCGTGCACCAGGAAGCGAACCTGGAAAAGATGGCCAATGAGCTGCCCGACTACTACGTCTTCAACGGCGAGGTGGGCGCGTTGAGCAAGACGCACAAACTGCAGGCGAAAGTCGGCGAAACAGTGCGCATCTACTTTGGCGTCGGCGGCCCGAACAAGATTTCATCGTTCCACATCATCGGCGAGATCTTCGACAAGGTGTACAGCGAAGGCTCGATCAGCAGCCCGAAACACGATGTGCAAACCACCCTGGTGGCACCGGGCGGCGCCACCATCGTCGAACTCAAGGTGCAGCATCCTGGCAGCTATCTGCTGGTCGACCATGCGCTGTCGCGCGCCGGCAAGGGCGCCGTGGGCGTGCTGGAAGTGACGGGCGAACCCGTGCCTGGCGTCTACCACGCTGGCGCCGTGCAATGAATCTACCTATTCATCCTCAAGGAACCATTATGGAAATGATCGACCAATCGCTGGGCCAGCTGGCCCGCCGCATCCCCGGCGCCACGCGCCTGTTCGATGCGCACCGCCTGGATTTTTGCTGTGGCGGCAACAAGACCCTGCGCGCGGCCGCCGAAGCGGCGGGCGTCGACACGGCGCCCATCGTCAAGGAGCTGCAGCTGCTGGAAGCGCGCGCCGATACGCACGGCGAACCTGACTGGCAGGACGCGCCCGCGCCCGAGCTGGTGCAGCACATCCTGGCGCGCTACCACGCCGTGCACCGCGAGCAGCTGCCCGAGCTGATCCGCCTGGCGCGCAAGGTGGAGCAGGTGCACGGCGGCCGCGCCGACTGTCCGCACGGCCTGGCCGAACACCTGTCGGCCATGGCGCAGGAGCTGGAAAGCCATATGCGCAAGGAGGAAGACGTGCTGTTCCCCATGATCGTGCGCGGCCAGGGCCCCCGCGCCGGCGCGCCCATCAACGTGATGCGCATGGAGCACGACGAGCATGGCGTGGCCTTGCGCGCGCTGGAGGACATGACCAACGGCATCTGCGCGCCGGCCGGCGCCTGCACCACCTGGCGCGCGCTGTACACGGGACTGCGCACCTTCCGCGAAGACCTGATGGCGCACATCCATACCGAAAACAATATCCTGTTCGAGCGCTTTGCGCCGGCCGCGGTGCACTGACAAAGGAAAGACCCATGGGTCCGTATAAAAAACTCTGGTTCACCCTGATCGGCGTGCTGATCGTAACGTTTTCGCTGCTTGGCTACTACGGCACGGAGGTCTACCGCCAGGCGCCGCCGATCCCCGCGCAAGTGCTGTCGCAGGATGGCCGGCAGCTGTTCGACCGCGAGGGCATCCTCGACGGCCAGACGGCCTGGCAATCGGTGGGCGGCATGCAGCTCGGTTCCATCTGGGGCCACGGCGCCTACCAGGCGCCCGACTGGACGGCCGACTGGCTGCACCGCGAACTGACGGCCTGGCTGGAACTGGCCGCCCAGGAGCAGCATGGCAAGGCCTACGCGGCGCTCGACGGCCCCGCGCAGGCGGCGCTGCGCGAAGCGCTCAAGCTCGAATACCGGGCCAACCGCGTCGACGAGGCACAAGTGCTGCGCCTGTCGCCGCGCCGCGTGCAAGCCGTCGCCACGACCGCGCATTATTACGACCAGCTGTTCTCGGACGCGCCGGCGCTGCAGCAAAGCCGCGAACATTTCGCCATGAAGGAAAACACCTTGCCCAGTGCCGAGCGGCGCGCGCAGATGACGCAGTTCTTCTTCTGGACGGCGTGGGCGGCCGCCACCGAGCGTCCGGGCCAGAAAGTGACCTATACGAACAACTGGCCGCACGAACCGCTGATCGGCAACCAGCCCAGCGGCGAAAACCTCGTCTGGTCGGTGGCCAGCGTGGTGGTGCTGCTGGCCGGCGTGGGCTTCCTCGTGTGGGGCTGGGCCTTCTTGCGCGACCACGATGAAGCGCTGCCGGCCGCCGGCCCGCGCGATCCGCTCACCACGTTCGCCCTGACGCCTTCGCAGCGGGGGCTGGGCAAATACCTGTTCCTGGTGGTGGCGCTGTTCATTTTCCAGGTCTTCATCGGCGGCTTTACGGCGCACTACACGGTGGAGGGCCAGCGGTTCTACGGCATCGACGTGTCGCGCTGGTTCCCGTATGCGCTCACGCGCACCTGGCATATCCAGGCCGCGCTGTTCTGGATCGCCACGGGCTTTTTGGCCGCCGGCCTGTTCCTCGCGCCCCTGATCAATGGCGGCAAGGACCCCAAGTGGCAGCGCCTGGGCGTCGACGTGCTGTTCTGGGCCCTGGTGGCCGTTGTCGTCGGTTCGTTCATCGGCAACTACCTGGCCATCGCGCAAGTGATGCCGCCCGAGTGGAATTTCTGGCTAGGACACCAGGGTTATGAATACGTCGACCTGGGCCGCCTGTGGCAGATCGGCAAATATGTCGGCATCCTGCTGTGGCTCGTGCTGATGCTGCGTGGCGTCGTGCCGGCCGTGCGCCAGCCGGGCGGCGACAAGAATCTGCTGGCGTTGCTGACCGCATCCGTGGGCGCCATCGGCCTGTTCTACGGCGCGGGCCTGTTCTATGGCGAGCGCACGCACCTGTCCGTAATGGAATACTGGCGCTGGTGGGTGGTGCACCTGTGGGTGGAAGGATTCTTTGAAGTCTTCGCCACCACGGCGCTGGCCTTCATTTTCGCGACCCTGGGCCTGGTGTCGGCGCGCATGGCCACGGCGGCCAGCCTGGCCTCGGCTTCGCTGTTCATGCTGGGCGGCATACCCGGCACCTTCCACCACCTGTACTTTGCCGGCACCACCACGCCCGTGATGGCCATTGGCGCCAGCTTCAGCGCGCTGGAAGTGGTGCCGCTGATCGTGCTGGGACACGAGGCGTGGGAAAACTGGCGCCTGAAGGAACGCGCGCCATGGATGGAAAACCTGCGCTGGCCCCTGATGTGCTTTGTCGCCGTCGCCTTCTGGAACATGCTGGGCGCCGGCGTGCTGGGCTTCATGATCAATCCGCCCGTGGCCTTGTACTATATCCAGGGCCTGAACACGACGCCCGTGCATGCGCATGCGGCCCTGTTCGGTGTGTACGGCTTCCTGGCGCTGGGCTTTACCTTGCTGGTGCTGCGCTACCTGCGGCCTGATTACCGCTTCAGCCCTGCCTTGATGAAGACGGCCTTCTGGGGTTTGAATGGGGGCCTGGCGCTGATGATCTTTACCAGCCTGCTGCCGATCGGCATCATCCAGTTCCACGCCAGCGTGACGGAAGGCCTGTGGTATGCGCGCAGCGAGGCATTCATGCAGCAGCCGCTGTTGCAGAACCTGCGCTGGGTGCGTACTTTCGGCGACGTGGTCTTCATCGCCGGCGCCATCGCCATGGCGCTGCAGGTGGTGCTGGGGTTGATGGGCAAGGCGAAGGCACCCGCGCTGCCACAGGCGGTACGGCCAGCCTGATCGGTTGCTGCGCCGCCGAGTGTTGTTGATCGATCTCCCGAAGCCGTGCTAGCCACGGCTTTTTTCATATAGGGCCAGGAAGACGAGGCCGGCGATCAGCGGGATATTTTTCGTCAGTGGTCCGAAAGGGTGGGTCAGGAATTCCGGCAGGAAGACGGCGATCACCAGTGTATAACCGGCCACCAGCGCGCACTGCGACCACCACAGCCACGGACGGGCGTATAGCAGCGAGGCCATGCCCATGGCCAGGTCGGCCAGGCAGGAGGCGGCAAACACTTGCCCGGTATACAGCGTGATGCCGCTGCGGCGCAGCCAGGCGAGCGACTCCGCATGCGGATACAGGTACCAGGAGACAAATGCCGTCCATAGCCAGAGGAGGGCCATGCCGAGGCGCATGGCCCAATACAGCCGGCACAGGTTAGCCGGCGTCATGGCGTGGGCTTGGCCACCATCAGCCAGTAGACCAGCATAAGCGCGACAAATGCCGGCACGCCGAGCCAGAACCAGCAGCGTGCATAGATCCAGTACAGGCGCGGCAGCGGCGCGCCCGCATCGTCGGCAAGGCGGGCCAGGTTGCGCATGCGGATCTGCAGCCACACCACGGGCAGCCAGCAGGCGCCAGCGAGCGCATACAGCAGCAGCGAGGCGAAGACCCAGCCGGAGAGGATAGGGTAGCCGGCCAGGTGCGCCAGCGCCAGTCCGGACAGCGGCTGCAGAATGACGGCCGGCGTGGTGAACAGCCAGTCGGCCAGTACGGTCTTTTCGGCCGACAGGCGGATCGCGCGCACCTCGCCGCCCCGGTCGTTGATCCACTTGAAGAAGGCGATGCCGATGCCGGTGCCAAACAGGATGGTGGCGCTGAGGATGTGCAGCCATTTGACGAACAGGTAGTAGCTCATGCCGGCACCTCGGTCACGTCATAGCCTTGCAGCGCGGTCAGGTAATTTTCCACCGTGAGCAGGCCGACGCAGGGCGTGGCGCCGTGCGGCAGCGGCGCGCCACCGCCGATGCCGCTGGCCAAGCGGTGCGCCAGCGCGATCGAGGCACCGCACGGGATATGCGGGCCGTGGTTTTGCGCCGCCAGCAATTGCCAGGTCAGCGTCAGCGGCAGGCCATCGAGTCCCGTGCCTTGCAGCGTCACGAACATCGCGCCTTTGTCGCTGACCAGCGGTTCCACCCATTGGCTGATGGCGTGCAATGGCCTGACCAGTGGCAGCAGGCTGCGCAACAGGCCCAGGCGCACCAGTTGCGCGGCGGCCCAGACGAACAGATGGCCGGGCGCACCGGCAAAACCGGCGTGAAAAGTGACAGTATCGAGGCCCGGATAGCGTTGCGGAAACAGCGCCAGATCGGGCACGTCACAGCTGCCCAGCAAGCGCCGTCCCACGGGCGCGGCAAAGCGGTGGCTCTTCAGGTCGAGCCAGCCAAAGGTGGTTTCCTGGCGGCCGGCAACGCGGCGCTGGAACGGTTTTCCACAGTACGAAAAGATGCCGGCCATGGTGGCCATGCCCGGCGCGCGGGCGCCGGAGGCGATGCCGTGGCGGATCGAGGTGAGCTGGCGAAAGCGCGGCAGGTAGCGGTCCACCACTGCCGAGGACAGCGCTGGCAGCGAGCTGGCGCCGCTGGTGACGAACACGCCGCGCTGGCGCGCCAGGTCGTCGAGGCTGGCGATGCCGGCGACAAAATCGCGGCCGTCAGCAAGGTCGATATAGTTTGCGCCGGCCTCGATCGCCGCACGGGCGACGCGGTAATCCTGGCCCTGGAACGGGCCGGCGGTATGGATCAGCGTATCGACGCCCAGTTCGGTCAGGCGCCGCGCCAGATCAGGTGCAACGGCATCGAGCGCCAGTGCTTGCTGCGGCGGCAAGCCCAATTGCGCCGCCAGTGCCCTGGCCATGGCGGCGTCGCGCCCGGCCACCAGCAGATGGATATCCTGGTTACCGGCTAGCGCCTGGCAAATGCGCGTGCCGAAAAAACCGTAACCGCCGAGTACGAGAATGGTGTGATGGGCCAAGATATCCTTCAGTGACTGAGTTTCTTGGCAACATGATACTGCCTGATCAGCGGCGACGCACGCAGTCGATATATGCGTCCGTATCGGGCGGCAAGCCCGAGCGCTGCGAGGCCCAGATCATCTGGCCCAGGCATTCCATCACTTCGTGCTGGGCCGCATGGGCCGAATCGAGGCGCTGGGTCAGCTGCTGGACGGCCGGGCGGATGCCGCGCGGCTGGTCCACCTGCACCTGCTCCGTGATCGACAGATGCATGGACAGGTGCAGGAAGGGGTTGGCTTGTCCGCCCTCGACGGAGTAGTCGCGCGCCAGCGCCGCTTCGACGTCGGAGAGCTCGTTTTCATACTCGGGGTGTTCGAGTATCCAGTCGAGCGCGATGGCTTCCATCGGCGTGAGGATTTCATGGGCGCGGTGCTTGCGCAAGGTGTCGCAAAAGAAGCGGCGCACGTCGTCGGAAGAGGGGTTGAACATGGCTGAAGGACTATGGCTAAAGGGCAGCCGGCATTGTACCGCGTACATAAATAATGGGCATCGAGGATGCCCTTTTTGCCGTCTGGCGGCCGCTTTCATGACCCGATAGTCACCGAAATTTAATACCCTGCAGTAAGTATTATCCACTACCGCCACGGCCCGGCGGGGCCAAATAACGGTGATAAAATCGCCGCTCTTGATATTTGCTCTGGACACGATGGCGATTTTATTGTCACTCCGTGCTTCCATTGCCCGCACCTTTGCCACCAGATCTTGCTCCTGGTTTATCCCGGAGCGCGGCAGCATGCCTATCACCATCGACCTTGAGCTATCCGGCCGCCCTGGCGTTCCGGCTGGCTGGCTGTTTGCATTCCATACAGCGCTGGTGCCGTCGTGGTGGCGCACAAGAATCATCCTTCAGTATTCATAAACGGAGTTACGTATGCGTAAATCGCTATTACTTTTGATGTCGTGCCTGATCCTGGCGGCATGTGACAAGACACCGCCGGCCTCGTCCGAAAAACCGGTCGACGTGCTGCTGGTGGGCGCCGGCACCATGAGCGCCACCCTGGGCAGCATGCTCAAGGAACTCGACCCGTCGCTGACGATGGAAATGGTCGAGCGCCTCGATTCCGTCGCCGCCGAAAGCTCGGACGCGATGAACAACGCGGGCACGGGCCACTCGGCGTTTGCCGAACTGAACTACACGCCGGAAGCGGCCGATGGCAGCATCGAAACGAAGAAGGCCGTTGCCATCAACGAGCAATTCGAAATTTCCAAGCAATTCTGGGCCTACCAGGTGGCCAACAAGCACCTGGGCGCGCCGCAAACCTTCATCAACAATGTGCCGCACATGGCTTTTGTCTGGGGCGACGATAATATTGCCTTTTTGAAGAAGCGCTACGCCGCGCTGCAAAAGGAAAACCTGTTCAAGGGTATGCTGTACTCGGAAGACCAGGCGCAGATCGCGCAGTGGGCGCCGCTCGTCATGCAAGGCCGCGACAAGGGCCAGAAAGTGGCGGCAACGCGCATGGACATCGGTACCGACGTCAACTTCGGCAACCTCACGCGCGGCCTCGTGAAATACCTGACGGACAGCCATGGCATGGTCCTGCACCTGCGCCACCAGGTGGAAGACATCCAGCGCGGCGCCGATGGCGTGTGGAACGTCAAGGTCAAGGACCTGGCCAGTGGCCAGGAAAAGACCATGCGCGCCAAGTTCGTTTTCATCGGCGCGGGCGGCGGTTCGCTGCCGCTGCTGGAAAAGTCGGGCATTCCTGAAGCCAAGGGCTACGGCGGCGTGCCGGTCGGCGGCCAATGGCTGGTGACGACCAACCCGGAGCTGGTGGCGGCGCATGCGGCCAAGGTCTACGGCAAGGCATCCGTCGGTTCGCCGCCGATGTCCGTGCCGCATCTGGACACGCGCATCATCGATGGCAAGAAAGCCCTGCTGTTTGGCCCGTTTGCCACGTTCTCGACGAAGTTCCTGAAAAACGGTTCGTGGACCGACTTGCCAGGTTCGATCGGCACGGGCAATGTGAAGCCGATGCTGCAAGCCGGCTACGACAATATTCCGCTGACCAAATACCTGGTCGAGCAGGTGATGAATTCGCCGGAAGACCGCCTGAAGACCCTGCGCGAATACCTGCCGACTGCCAAGATGGAAGACTGGACCTTGCAAAACGCCGGCCAGCGCGTGCAGATCGTCAAGGATGACCCTGTCAAAGGCGGCTTGCTGCAGTTCGGCACGGAAGTCGTCGGTGCCGCCGATGGCAGCATCGTTGCCCTGCTGGGCGCCTCGCCAGGCGCGTCGACCGCGCCGCCGATCATGATCAAGGTGCTGCAAACGGCATTCAAGAGCCGTTTGGCCACGCCGGAATGGCAAGCGAAGATGGTGGAAATGGTGCCGTCGTACGGTCAAAAACTGAACAGCGATCCGGCCCTGGCCAACAAGATCCGCCACTACAGCAGCAATATCCTGGGCCTGAAAGCGATCACGCTGGATGTAGCACCAGCACCAGCACCAGCACCAGCACCGGCGCATGCGCCTGCGCCGGCGGCGAACTAAGTCAGTCTGAGCGGCAGGGTAGTTTCCTGCCGGTATGAAAAAAAGGGGCAGCCTGGTCAGGCTGCCCCTTTTGCGTGGGAAAGTGCGTTCATTGCGGTGGACTACCCCTTGCCCGGCAAGATCAGTTCCGGCGTGCACCCTTCGGCGGCATCGCCATCGCAAGGCTTGGCCAGTGCCGTACCATCCTGCGCCCTGGGTGCATGGGGCTGGCGCAAGTAGCGCGAGGTATGGCGGTGCGGCTGCTGCGTGTTGCCATGCACGGGCCAGGTCAGGAAGCGCGATAGCTCCTGCAGCGCGCGCTGGTACACATCGCGTTTAAATTCAATCACGACATCGAGCGGGACCCAGTACTCATGCCAGCGCCAGGCGTCGAACTCGGGATGGTCGGTCAGGCGCAGATTGACGTCGTTGTCGCGCGCGCACATTCTCAGCAGAAACCAAATCTGCTTCTGGCCACGGTAATGGCCGCGAATCTCGCGCTTGATGAAGTGGTCTGGCACTTCATAGCGCAGCCAGTCGCGGGTGCGGCCGACAATTTTGACGTGTTCCTGTCTGAGTCCGATTTCCTCTTCAAGTTCGCGAAACATGGCTTGTTCCGGTGTTTCGCCATATTTGATACCGCCTTGCGGAAACTGCCATGAGTGCTCGCGCACCCGCTTGCCCCACCACACCTCGTTCTGGGCGTTTAGCAGGATGATGCCGACGTTGGGCCGAAACCCTTCACGGTCGAGCATAATGCACCTCAAACTTTCTGCGACAGAGCGTCTTTTTTTACATAATTACCCACAACTCCGCAAGCCGGCAGCCTTTTCGGGGTGCGAAAAGGGCCGGAATCGCACCAATTGAGCGCATTTGTGTAAAGTATGGACGCATCAGCCAGCTAATCCTTTAAAATTAGGTTGATTATAACCCTCTCTTTTTAAAAAGAATTCACCGTTATGCGCGCCTCCCGTTTTTTTATTTCCACACTTAAAGATGCACCTTCTGACGCGGAAATCGTCAGCCACCAATTGATGATGCGTGCAGGCATGATCAAACGCCTCGGTTCCGGCATCTATACCTACATGCCGATGGGCCTGCGCGTGATCCGCAAGGTGGAAGCCATCATCCGTGACGAGATGAACAAGGCCGCCGGTATCGAACTGCTGATGCCGCTCGTGCAGCCAGCCGAACTGTGGCAGGAGACGGGCCGCTGGACCAAGATGGGCGACGAACTGATGCGCGTGAAAGACCGCCACGGCCGCGAATACGCGATCCAGCCGACGTCGGAAGAAGTCATCACGGATGTCGTGCGCACGGAAATCAAGTCCTACCGCCAGCTGCCGCTGAACTTTTATCATATCCAGACCAAGTTCCGCGACGAGCGCCGTCCCCGCTTCGGCCTGATGCGCGGCCGCGAATTCACCATGAAGGACGCGTACTCGTTCGACCGCGACCTGGCCGGCATGCAAGCGTCGTACAAGGTCATGTTTGACGCCTATACGCGCATCTTCACGCGCTTCGGCCTGAAATTCCGCGCCGTGGCAGCCGACAACGGCGCCATCGGCGGTTCCGGTTCGCATGAATTCCACGTCATCGCCCACACGGGTGAAGACGCGCTCGTGTACTGCCCGACCTCCGACTACGCGGCCAACATGGAAGCGGCCGAAGCGCTGCCGCCAGCGGGCGAGCGCCCGGCAGCAAGCCAGGCGCTGACGAAAACGGCCACGCCGGACACCGTCAAGTGCGAAACCGTGGCAGCCCTGCTGGGCATCGATTTGTCGCAAACCGTGAAAACCATCGCCCTGACGGTGGAAACCACGGGCAAGGACGAGAAAGTCACGAAACAGCACTTCATGCTGCTGCTGCGCGGCGACCATGAATTGAACGACATCAAGGTGGGCAAGGTTGCCGGCCTGGCCGGTCACCGTTTCTCGACGGAAGCGGAAATCCTCGAAGTCTACGGCACGATTCCTGGCTACCTGGGCCCGATTGGCACCCGCGCCCCCGTCACCGTGGTGGCGGACCGCACGGTTGCCCACATGAGCGACTTCGTGTGCGGCGCGAATGAGGCCGGTTTCCACTACACGGGCGCCAACTGGGGCCGCGACGTGGCCGAGCCTGCCATCGTGGCCGATCTGCGCAATGTCGTCGCCGGCGACGCTTCGCCGGACGGCCAGGGCGCGCTGGCCATCGAGCGCGGCATCGAAGTGGGCCACGTGTTCCAGCTGGGTACGGCGTACTCGGAAAGCATGAAAGCCACCTTCCTCGACGAAAACGGCAAGCCTGCGCCGCTGCAGATGGGCTGCTACGGCATCGGCGTGACGCGCATCCTGGGCGCCGCCATCGAACAGAACTTCGATGACAAGGGCATCATCTGGCCAGCTTCCATCGCGCCATTCGAGGTCGTATTGTGCCCGATGGGCATGGACCGCAGCGAACTGGTCAAGGAAGAGACGGATAAGCTGTACGCGGCCCTGCAAGGCGCTGGCGTGGATGTCATCGTCGACGACCGCGGCTTGCGTCCTGGTGCCATGTTTGCTGACTGGGAACTGATTGGCGTGCCGCACCGCATCGTCATCGGCGAGCGCGGCCTGAAAGAAGGCAAGCTGGAATATCAGGGCCGCCGCGACGCGGAAGCCACCGGCGTGGCGCCGGACGAGATCGTTGCCTTCATCCAGGGCAAAATGGCGCAGTGAAGCGCTTATCCGTAAGCAAGACGGCCGGCGCGCTCGCGCTGGCTGCCTGCCTGGCCTGCGCCTTTCCTGCGCAGGCCGGCAACCAGAAGGAGGAGGCGCTGGCCGACTCCGTCCGCCTGGCGCTGTCGCACGCGATCCGCGACGAACGCCCGCCGCAACCCAAATTTGCCACGCCCGCCGACTTGCAGCGCTACCAGCAATGGCTGGCGCAGATGTCCACGCGCCTGCAGCGCAAGCTGCCGGACGCCCAGCTGCGCACGGAATTCCTGGAAACCGTCTGGTACGAATCGCGCCGCGCGGGCCTGGAGCCGGCCCTGGTGCTGGGCCTGATCCAGGTGGAGTCGGCCTACCGCAAATACGCCGTCTCGCTGGCCGGCGCGCGTGGCTACATGCAGGTGATGCCGTTCTGGACTGGTGTCATCGGCGACCATGACCGCAGCAAGCTGTTTCACATGCAGACGAATCTGCGCTATGGCTGCGCCATCCTGCGCATGTACCTGGACATGGAAAAAGGCGATTTATACCTGGCGCTGGGGCGCTACAACGGCAGCCGGGGGCGGGCCGAGTATCCGAATGCGGTCAGGGCGGCTTGGCGGCAGTGGGAATTCAAATGAAGGCTGGGGTCAGAGCCCCGGCAGCGTTGGCGCAGAGCTCTGTGTTAACGGTGTTGAGGGTCTGACCCCGGGCAAATGGCAGCCAAAAAAAATGCCCCGCTCGCAGTAAAGCGGCGGGGCACTCGCTCGGCGTTTGAAGCCGGCGCGTATCTGATTATTTCAAATGATCGGAGATCAGTTTCGTCATTTCAAACATGGAGACTTGGGCTTTGCCGCCGAAAACTGCTTTCAGCTTGTCGTCCGCATTGATCATGCGGCGGTTGGCCGGATCTTGCAGATCGAGTTTTTTGATGTAATCCCATACCTTTTTGGTCACTTCCGTGCGCGGCAGCGGTGCTGCGCCAACAACGGCGGCCAGATCTTTCGATGGCGTCATTGCTTTCATGAATGCTGCGTTTGGCTTGCGTGGTGTTGCCGGTGCTGCCGCTTTCTTCGCCGCTGCTGGTTTAGCTGCTGCTTTGGCTGCGGGTGCTGCTTTCTTGGCGGCTGCAGGCTTGGCTGCTGCTGCTTTGGCTGGCGCTGCTACTGGGGTTTTTTTGGCTGTTGCCATCTTCGAGCCTCCTTAACAAACACATGGGAAATTGCGCAATTAATCGCACGGCTAATATTGGTGTGGATTTACCTAGTATGCAAGTGTTTTTCACGTTTTCACGAGGAAAAAGCAGCGAAATGACGCGCCTGTCTCCCGGGCGCACCGCTTGGGGGCACGCCAGCGCGTTTTTGCCCGTAAATGGCATGGTTGCTGGCTATGCGGGGAGGGGGGGGGCTGCGGGGAGAAGGAAGAGTGATGCCGGACACATGAAAATGCAATCCGGCATTATTTAGAACGATGTTTTTACTTGGATACGCGGCCTAATGAAGGCCTTCAAAATCACAGCGAGCGGATGGTATTTGTGGCCGAGAAGCGCAACCGTACTAAAGTACGGTGAGCATCGCCGGCCGCAAAGACCACCGCGCAGCGGATTTTGAAGCCTTCCACTATCTCATGCCGGGCATCATACCCTTCATGGAACGCATCATCTTCATCATGCCGCCGCCCGACAATTTCTTCATCATCGTCTGCATTTGCTCGAATTGCGTCAGCATGCGGTTTACTTCCTGCACTTGCACGCCGGCGCCGGCGGCGATGCGGCGCTTGCGCGTGGCCTTGATCAGTTCAGGCTTGGCGCGTTCCTGCGGCGTCATCGAGTCGATGATGCCGCACATGCGGCGTACCTGTTTGTCGGCCTGGTCCATGTTCTTGCCGCCTGCCGCCTGCTGAAACTGGGCTGGCAGCTTGTCCATCAGGTTGGCCATGCCGCCCATTTTCTTCATTTGGCCCAGTTGCGCCTTGAAGTCGTTCATGTCGAACTTGCCGCCAACCTTGATCTTTTGCGCCAGGTCGGCCGCCGCCTTGCTGTCGACGCCCTTGCGCGCCTCTTCCACCAGGGCCAGGATGTCGCCCATGCCGAGGATGCGATTGGCCATGCGGGTCGGGTCGAACGCTTCCAGGCCGTCGAGTTTTTCCGAAACACCGGCAAACTTGATCGGTTTGCCCGTGATGTGGCGCACGGACAGGGCCGCACCGCCGCGCGCGTCACCGTCGAGCTTGGTCAGCACGATGCCCGTCAGCGGCAGCGCATCATTGAAGGCCTTGGCCGTGTTGATGGCGTCCTGGCCCAGCATGGCGTCGACGACGAACAGGGTTTCGATCGGTTTCACGGCGCCGTGGACGGCGGCGATTTCGCGCATCATCTCTTCGTCGATACCCAGGCGGCCCGCCGTATCGATGATCAGCACGTCGTGGTAATGCTTTTTCGCCCAGTCCAGCGCGGCCAGGGCGATATCGACCGGCTTGTCGGTGCTGCTGGACGGGAAGAAGTCGGCGCCCACCTGGGCGGTGACCGATTGCAGCTGGGCGATCGCGGCGGGACGGTAGACGTCGGCCGAGACGGTCAGCACTTTCTTCTTCTTTTCTTCCTTCAGGTATTTCGCCAGCTTGCCGACGGTGGTGGTTTTACCCACACCTTGCAAACCGGCCATCAGGATGATGGCGGGCGGCTGCTGGGCAAAGCTGATCTGCGACGCTTCCGGCCCCAGGTCGGCGCCCATCAGGGCGGCCAGCTCGCGCTGCACCACGCCCACCAGGGCCTGGCCAGGCGTCAGCGAGGAAATGACATCCTCGCCCATGGCTTTTTCTTTGACTTTGGCGATGAATTCGCGCACGGCGGGCAGGGCGACGTCGGCCTCGAGCAGCGCCAGGCGCACTTCGCGCAGCATGTCGGCGGTGTTCGCTTCGGTCAGGCGCGCCTCGCCGCGCATGGTCTTGACGACTTTGGCAAGCCGTTGGGTGAGATTATCTAGCATGATGAACCTGCAATGAAAAGCTTGGGAGTGGGCGGCGCCAAGCGCCTATCCCCGCAGGAAATGACTGCATCTGCTGGAGGTAGGCGCGAAACCGGACGATGGGCGCCATTTTACCCCATCGCGGGGCCCCGGCGTTCCCCTGCTGCACAGCCTGGCGGTCGGCGGGCTTTTGATTTAGTTAGTATTTCTGGCAACGCCGCGATTGCACGAATGCCACGAACGCGGTTAAAATGAGAATAATTCTTATTTACATTCCCGGGCGTACAGCGCCTGACCAGGGAGGATGCCATGCCGGCCGCCGATTTTGCCCAGCAACAGGACTTGCACGCGCTCTACAGCAGCCATCACGGCTGGCTGCAGGGCTGGCTGCGGCATAAGCTGGGCAATGCGGGCGAGGCGGCCGACCTGGCGCAGGATACCTTTATCAGTGTGCTGGCCAATGGCATGGCGCCGCAGATCCGCGAGGCACGGCCGTTTCTCGCCACCATCGCGCGCCGCCTGGTGGCGCACCGCTACCGCCGGCAAGTGCTGGAAGACGCCTACCTGGAAGCGCTGTCCTGTTTGCCGCCCGAGGCGGCGCCCGCGCCCGAAGCGCGCCTGTTGGCGCTCGAAGCGCTGCAGGAGATCGATACGGCCCTCGATGGCTTGCCCGGCCCCGTGCGCACGGCCTTTCTGCTGGCGCAGCTGGAAGGCCTCAGCTATGCCGAGATCGCCGCGCGCCTGAACGTGTCGGCCAGTTCGGTCAAGCAATACCTGACACGCGCCAACCGCCAGGTGTTTTTCTCGCTGCCGGCATGAGCAAGTTGGGCGAACGTGCGGCCCCGGCGGCCATCAGCGACGCGGTGCAGCAGCAGGCGGCCGAGTGGCTGACCATGTTGATGTCGGGCGAGATGAATGAAACCGAGCAGGCCGCGTGGCAGCGCTGGCGCGGAGCCGATCCGGAAAATGAACGGGCCTGGCAGCATATCGAAGCCGTCTCGCAGCGCTACAAAGGCGTGTACGCCGACGGCGCGCAGCGCACGGCCGCCGCCCAGGCACTGGCCAGCGCCGGGCCGCCCGCCAG
>NZ_NRDQ01000094.1 GCF_002878455.1 Janthinobacterium sp. AD80 | reverse complement strand
AGGCTCGGCCGCCTTGGCGCCATCGAGCAGCGGATCGCTGATGGCCAGCGGCGCGTCGGCTGCCGCTGCCGCTTCGACCGGCGTTGCCGGTGCGGTGACGACGGCTTCCTGCGGCGGCACGGGCGCGGCTGGCGTGCCGGACATGTAATAGAAGCCGCCGGCCGCAGCCAGCACCACCACGGCAGCGACGGCGGCGATGATCACCTTGTTCTTGCCGCCCGGCTGGCTGCCGGACGGTACATCGGCCACCTTGGCTGGGGCGGACTCTGCTGCTGGCGCGGCTGGTGCGGGCGCAGGTGCGGGCCGTGGATCGGCAACACGCTTTTCCAGGACGGGCGGCGGCGGTGTCGGCTTGCTCAGGCTGGGGGGCGCGGCTGCCGGGACAGGTGCCGGTGCCGCTGCAGGAGCAGCTTCAATCGCCGGCTCGGGTATTGGCTCAGGCAATGGCACAGGTATTGCCTCAGGCGTTGGCTCAGGTATTGCTTCAGGCGTTGGCTCAGATGCTGGCTCGGGCAATGGCTCAGCTGCTGGCTCGGGCACAGGCTCTGCCGCTGCCACGCTCACCGGCGCAGGCGCGGGATCCGGCAGCACCTTGGCAAGCGGTGCCGCCACTGGCGCCATCACCGGCTCTGGCAGCGGCGGCGCTACTGGCGCAGCGGCGAGCGCCGGGAGCGTTGGCGCGGCGGCAAAACTGAAGGCGCACTTGGGGCAGAACTTGGCATCCGGCTTGCAATCGTGGCCGCACTGGCCACAGGATTTGCCGGGTGCCGATGGCGGAGCGGCAGGGGCGGCAGCAAACGTCGTACCGCAGGAGGAACAGAATTTGGCGCCCGGCTTATTCTCGGCCTGGCAGGATAGGCATTTCAATTGGCATCTCTCTCATCTAAACGCTGGGAGCCGGGTACGCTGGCGATTGCCAGAATGGCAGCATTGTTGCCGTACGGCTAAATATCCAAGAAGTATATTTTCAAACACCAAGTTGCCACAAGGGAAAATTGCCTTTTGCTCTATTCAATTTTTAAATATTGGTAAAAATCCCGTCGCCCTCCGCGATTTGCGCCCTATATTGGTGCAAAGAAATAAAAAAACCCGGCAACGCAGTTGGCGTTGCCGGGTTTTTGATGGGGATGCCCTGGGGCCGGGAACGGCGCAGAACGCTTACTTGCGTCCGCCCCGCGCCGGCGCGCCATGGCCGCCCTTGGCCGGCGGCTTGCCGCCACGGCCCAGCGGCGCGGCGGCGGGCTTGGCTTTCGTCTTGATGGTCGACAGGATAGACGGGCGCACTTTCGACTCGACGGCCGTGGCTTTCGACGCGGCGGCCGTACCACCCAGGGCGATACGGTTCTTGCCGGGCGTGACCTTGAACTTGTCCGGCGTGCCGGCGCCATGCGTCTGGCGGCTGCGTTCGCCAGCTGCCAGGCCACCCGATTCGGACGAGGTCCAGGCAGGAATCAAGTGCTTGTCGCCATTGCCGATCAAGTCGCCACGGCCCATGTTCACCAGCGCTTCGCGCAGGATCGGCCAGTTGGCCGGGTCCTGGTAGCGCAGGAAAGCTTTGTGCGTGCGGCGGATCTTGCCGCTGCGCGCCGTTTCCACCACTTCCGAATCCGCGGTCACCTTGCGCAAAGGATTCTTGCGCGTGTGGTACATGGTCGTCGCCATGGCCATCGGCGTGGGCATGAAGGTTTGCACCTGGTCCAATTTGAAATTGTTTTTCTTCAGCCACAGGGCCAGGTTCAGCATGTCCAGGTCCGTCGTACCCGGATGGGCGGCGATGAAGTAGGGAATCAGATACTGCTTCTTGCCTGCTTCCAGCGAGAAACGGTCGAACATTTCCTTGAACTCGTCGTAAGCACCGATGCCGGGCTTCATCATCTTCGACAAGGTGCCCTCTTCCGTGTGCTCGGGCGCGATTTTCAGCAAGCCGCCCACGTGGTGCGTCACCAGTTCCTTCACATACTCGGGCGAACGCACGGCCAGGTCGTAGCGCAAGCCCGAGCTGATCAGGACCTTCTTGATGCCGGGAATGGCGCGCGCCTTGCGGTACAGGGAAATGAGCTTGCTGTGATCGGTGCCCAGGTTGACGCAGATGGACGGGTACACGCAGGACAGGCGGCGGCACGAGACTTCGATCTCTTTTTCCTTGCAGGCCAGGCGGTACATATTCGCCGTCGGGCCACCCATATCGGAAATGGTACCCGTAAAGCCTTTGGTTTTATCGCGGATATGTTCGATTTCGCGCAGGATCGACGGTTCCGAGCGGCTCTGGATGATGCGGCCCTCATGCTCGGTAATCGAGCAGAAGGTGCAGCCGCCGAAGCAGCCGCGCATGATGTTGACGGAAAAGCGGATCATTTCCCAGGCGGGGATATGCGCCTTGCCATAGCTCGGGTGCGGCGCGCGCGCGTAATTCATGTCGTACACGCCATCCATCTCGTCCATGGCCAGCGGCAGCGGCGGCGGATTGAGCCACACGTCGCGTTCGCCGTGCGCCTGCACCATGGCGCGCGCATTGCCGGGATTCGATTCCAGGTGGAACACGCGCGAGGCGTGCGCGTACATGACGGGGTCATCCTTGACGACGTCGTAGGCGGGCAGGCGCACCACCGTCTTGTCGTGCTTTTCCTTGGCCATGGCCAGGCGCTCTTCGCGGCTCATGATGCGGATCGGCTTGATGACTTCGGCCGATTTCGACGCATTTTCCGTGGCGCAGGCGGTCTTGTCTTCCTGCACCATCTCGTACGGGCTGTAGTGCGGATCGATCTTGCCGGGCACGTCGACGCGGGTGGAATTGTGCACGCCCCAGTCGTCGCCCGGCAGCCAGCCGGACGGCACCATGAAGGCCGTGCCGCGCAAGTCGCGGATATCCTTGATCGATTCGCCGGCGGCCAAGCGGTGCGTCAGGTCGACCAGCGCCCGCTCGGCATTGCCGAAAATCAACAAATCAGCCTTGGAATCGGGCAGGACGGAACGGCGGACCTTGTCCGACCAGTAATCGTAATGGGCGATGCGGCGCAAGGACGCTTCGATGCTGCCGATGACGATGGGCACGTCGGGATACGCTTCGCGGGCGCGCTGGGCGTACACGGTGACGGCGCGGTCCGGGCGTTTGTTCGGTTCCGCGTTGGCCGTGTAGGCATCGTCGGAGCGGATCTTGCGGTCGGCCGTGTACTGGTTGACCATGGAATCCATGTTGCCGGCGGTAATGCCGTAGTACAAACGCGGCTTGCCGAGGATGCGGAAAGCGTCGGCCGACAGCCAGTCCGGCTGGCTGATGATGCCGACGCGGTAGCCCTGCGCTTCAAGCAGGCGTCCCACCAGGGCCATGCCGAAACTCGGATGGTCAATGTAGGCGTCGCCCGTGACAAGGATGACGTCGCACTGGTCCCAGCCCAGGACGTCCATCTCGGCACGCGACATCGGCAGGAAAGGCGCAACGGCAGCGCGGGCAGACCGCTTGGGAACGGTCGCAAATAAATTGGTAGGGGAGCTCATAGGGTACGGATTGTACCGGAATTGGCCATTTCCAACCTGACGGCCTGCTTTTTACTGTTGGATTTCAGTACAAAAAACGTTTATTTTTCAATTACTTGGGTCAGACCCGCCGGGGCAATGCACCCCAGTGGGGCGCATTGCGATCGCGCAGCGACTGACCCGATCAGATACCCATGTTGGCCAAAATCTCACCCAACTCCCGCAGCGCCGGCTCCAGTTTCGGATGCTTGACGGCAAACTTGGCCGACAATTCCTGGCTGCGCTCGGCCAGGCCGTAGGTGGTCGATTCCGCTTCTTCCTGCTCTTGCGCGGCGCGCTTTTCCAGCAGCAGCTGGATGTCGCCATCGAGTTTTTGCAGCAAACCATGCAGCTCCTCATCCACAGGGTCGCCGGACGCGATGGTCGATTGCAGCTGTTGTAACGATTCCTTGAGTTTGCTATCCATGTTTCTTCCTGTCAGTCAGTAAATTGCGTGTCCAGGAACAATTGCTCCACCTTGCTCCTGGCCCACGGGGTCTTGCGCAAAAACTTCAGGCTCGACTTGACGCTGGGCTCGCTGATGAAGCAATTGATGTCGATGTGCTTGGCCAGGCCTTCCCAGCCGTAGTGGGCTTGCAGACGCGTCACGATTGCTTCCAGGGTAATACCATTCAAATCTTGCTGACTCATATACTCTTTCGACTGCCTTCTTATTTACATCTTACTCAATTCTACGCCGCCGGCGCGTAAAGCTTGCGTGCGCCAGGTCAACGCAACGCAAGCTTCTGATGAGGACGCCTTACTTGGCGTTCAAGCCACGGCGTTCCAGCAGCGGTTCGACGGTGGCGTCGCGGCCACGGAAGTCACGGAACAGCTGCAGCGCATCGACGCTGCCGCCGCGCGACAGCAGTTTAGTACGGAACCAGTCGCCGTTCTTGCGCGTCAGGCCGCCGTTTTCCTTGAACCAGTTGACCGATTCCGCGTCCAGCTTTTCCGACCACAGGTAGGCATAGTATGCCGCCGAGTAGCCGCCCGAGAAGCTGTGCGAGAAGTACGCCGTGCGGTAGCGCGGCGGCACGGGCGCGTAGTCGACGCCCGCATCCTTCAGGGACGCCGCTTCAAAGGCCAGCACGTCGGTCGGGATCTGGCTTGGCGCCAGCTGGTGCCAGCGCTGGTCCAGCAGGGCCGCCGACAGGTATTCCGTGGTCATGAAGCCCTGGTTGAATTTCTTCGCCGCCGTCACCTTGTCGAGCAGTTCCTGCGGCATGGCCGCGCCGCTCTGGTAGTGCTTGGCGTAGTTTTGCAGCACTTCCGGCCAGATGGCCCACATTTCATTGACTTGCGACGGATACTCGACGAAATCGCTTGGCACGCTGGTACCGGCAAAGCGCGGGTATTTCACGTTCGAGAACATGCCGTGCAGCGCATGGCCGAATTCGTGGAACATGGTCGTCACCTCATCGAAGGTCAGCAGGGTCGGCTGGCCTGCGGGCGGCTTCGGAATATTCAGCTGGTTGGCGATCACCGGATGCGTGCCCATCAGCGACGACTGCGACACGTATTCATTCATCCACGCGCCGCCGTGCTTGTTGCCGCGTGCATAGAAGTCGGCGATGAACAGGGCCAGCGGCTTGCCATTGGCGTCCGTCACGTCGTACACGCGCACGTCCGGGTTGTACACCGGCAGATCTTTACGCTCCTTGAAGCTGATGCCATACAGTTTGTTGGCGGCAAAGAAGACACCGTTGTTCAGCACGCTATTCAATTCCAGATACGGCTTCAGCTCGTTTTCATCGAAATTGAAACGCTGCTTGCGCAGCTTGTCAGTGTAGATGGCCCAGTCGGCGGCCGCCACCTGGAAGCCGCCCTTTTCCGCATCGACGATTTGCTGCAGGTCGGCCGCTTCGCGGCGCGCGTTGGCCACGGCCGGCTTCGCCAATTCCGACAGCAGGGTGTTGACGGCCGTGGTCGTCTTGGCCGTCTGGTCTTCCAGCGAATACGCGGCGTAGTTGGCGTAGCCGAGCAGGGTAGCCCGTTCGGCGCGCAGTTTCGCCAGCTTCAGCACGATGGCGCGGTTGTCGAACTCGCCGCCCTGGCTGCCGCGGTTCAAGGAGGCATCCATCAGGCGCTGGCGCGTCTTGCGGTCCGTCAGTACTGCCAGCGGCGGCTGGCCGCTGGTGTTGACCAGGGCGATGACGAACTTGCCGTTCAAGCCGCGTTCCTTGGCGGCCGCGGCGGCCGTATCGATATCGCTGTCCGTCATGCCGGCCAGTTCGGCGCGCGTGTCGACAACGATGCTCTTGGCATTGGTTTCCTTCAGCACGTTTTGCGCGAAGGCCGTTTCCAGGCCCGCCTGCTCGGCGTTGTAGGCCTTCAGCTTGTCCTTATCCGCGTCGGACAGTTTGGCACCGGCGCGCACGAAATCCGTGTGATAGCGTTCCAGCAAGCGCAAGGATTCGGCATCGAGGCCCAGCTTGTCGCGCTTGGCGTACAGGGTGTCGATGCGGGTAAACAATTTCGGGTTCAGGGTGATGGCGTCGCCATGCGCGGCCAGTTTCGGCGACACGTCCACTTCCACCGCTTCCAGCACGCTGTTGGTGTTGGTCGAGGTCATGTTGCTGAAGATGCTTTGCACGCGGTGCAGCAACTGCCCCGTACGCTCGAGGGCCACGATGGTGTTTTCAAACGTGGGCGCCTGGCGGTTATTGGCGATCGCATTGACTTCGGCCAGCTGGCGCTTCATGCCCTCGGCAAAGGCCGGCGCATAGTGCTCATCCTTGATCAGGCCGAATTGCGGCATCTGGAACGGCAGCGGGCTGGCTTTGAGCAGGGGATTCTGGGCGCTGACGGCAGCGGCAGGTGCGGCGGCGGCAGCCAGGGCGGAAGGAGCGGCGTGGGCCAGCATGATGCTGGCGGCGATGACGAGCAGTTGTGGACGGATCATGACATCTTTCTGGAAGCACGGAGAAGAACCGCGATCGCATCGCGGGCCAGTTGCAGATCATAGCAGCCTGTCACACAAGCGTCATCCAGCATGGGCGATCCTGTGGCGCAGCACGCCAAATGCGCGGTTTACCACGGTTGACGAGGCGATTCGCCAAATAAAAATGGCCGCCAAATGCTTGGCGGCCATTTTCATCCACCCGGCATGGTCGCCGGGAAGAGCACGATTTACTTGCCGGCTTATTTGCCGTTCAGGCCACGGCGTTCCAGCAGCGGCTCGATCTTCGCATCGCGGCCGCGGAAGCTGCGGTAGATGTCCAGCGCATCGGCGCTGCCGCCGCGCGACAGCAGTTTAGTGCGGAACCAGTCGCCGTTCTTGCGCGTCAGGCCGCCGTTTTCCTTGAACCACTCGACCGTGTCGGCGTCCAGCTTTTCCGACCACAGGTAGGCGTAGTAGCCGGCCGAGTAGCCGCCCGCGAATGCGTGCGAGAAATACGTGGTGCGGTAGCGCGGCGGCGCCGGCGCGAAATCGACGCCCGCATCGGCCAGCGCGGCCTTTTCAAAGGCCAGCACGTCGGTCGGGATCTGTGCCGGGGTCAGCTGGTGCCAGCGCTGGTCCAGCAGGGCCGACGCCAGGTATTCCGTGGTCTTGTAGCCCTGGTTGAAATTGTCGGCCGCCGTCACTTTCGCCAGCAGTTCAGCCGGGATGGCCGCGCCCGTCTGGTAGTGCTTGGCGTAGTTTTGCAGCACTTCCGGCCACAGCGCCCACATTTCATTGACTTGCGACGGGTATTCGACGAAGTCGCGCGGCACGCTGGTGCCGGCGAAGCGCGGGTATTTCACGTTCGAGAACATGCCGTGCAGCGCATGGCCGAATTCGTGGAACATGGTGTTGACTTCGTCAAACGTCATCAGGGTCGGCTGGCCCGCTTCCGGCTTGGGAATGTTCAGGTTATTCGCGATGACCGGCTTGCGGTTCAGCAAGCCCGACTGGCCCACATAGGCATTCGCCCAGGCGCCGCCGCGCTTGTTGCTGCGCGCGTAAGGGTCCAGGGTGAAGATGGCCAGCTGCGTGCCGTCTTCATTGAAGACGTCGTACACCAGCATGTCGGCTGTGTACACCGGCAAGTCGGTACGCTGCTTGAAGCTCAAGCCGTACAACTTGCCAGCGGCAAAGAACACGCCCTTGGTCAGCACGCTGTTCATTTCAAAGTACGGTTTCAATTGCGTTTCGTCAAAGTTGTAGCGTTCGGCGCGCACTTTGTCGCTATAGAAGGCCCAGTCGGCGGCGCCCACTTTGAAACCGCCTTTTTGCGCATCGATGACCTTCTGGATATCGTCCGCTTCACGGCGCGCATTGACGACGGCCGGCTTGGCCAATTCGCCCAGCAAGGCGTTCACGGCGGTGGTGTTTTGCGCCGTCTGATCTTCCAGCGAATATGCCGCGTAGTTCGGGTAGCCCATCAGTGCGGCACGTTCGGCGCGCAGTTTCGCCAGTTCCAGCACTTCCTGAGTATTGTCGAACTCGCCGCCACGGCTGCCACGCGCTTGCGAGGCGGCCATGATGCGTTCGCGCAAGGCGCGGTTGGTCAACAGCGACAATGGCGCCTGGCCCGTCGTGTTGACGAGGGCGATCACGTATTTGCCGTCCAGGCCGCGCTTCTTGGCCAGGCCGGCAGCCACTTCGATGGCGGCCCGCGACAGGCCGTCCAGCTCTTCGCGCGTGTCGACAACGACGGCCGAGGCGTTCAATTCCTTCAGCACGTTCTGTGCGAACTTGGTCGACAGGGCTGCCAGCTGGCCGTTGTAGGCGCGCAGCTTTTCCTTGTCGGCGGCCGACAGCTTGGCGCCAGCGCGCACGAAATCGGTGTTGTAACGTTCCAGCAAGCGTTTCGACTCCGCATCCAGGCCCAGCTTGTCGCGTTTGGCGTACAGGGTGTCGATGCGCTTGAACAGCTTGTCGTTGAGCATGATCGCGTCGCTGTGGGCGGCCATTTTTGGCGCCAGCTCGCGTTCCAGGCCCTGGATCGTCTCATTCGTGTTCGAACCCGACATCACCGAAAACACGGTGCGCACGCGGCTCAGCAGCTGGCCCGAGCGTTCCATGGCCACGATGGTGTTGTCGAACGTGGCCGCTTTCGGATTGTTGGCGATGGCGTTGATTTCGGCCAGGTGGGCGGCCATGCCTGCCGTAAAGGCGGGCGCGTAATCAGCGTCCTTGACCTTGTCGAACGGCGGGTAGTTGAATGGCAGGCTGCTGGCCTGCGCAAACGGGTTCGACGCGGGCAGTGCCGTCGCCGCGGTAGCGGTGGCCTTGGCGGTAGCGGCGGTGGCTGGCGCGGTGGTGGCGGTAGCGGCAAAAGCGGCGGCTGGTGCCAGCATCAGGCTGGCGGCGATGACGAGCAGGGTTGGACGGGTCATGTCTTCTTTCAAGAAACGCAAGAGAGCCGCGATTGTGTCGCGGGCCAGCCTGAAATAATAACAGCCAGAAACACTTGCGTCACCCGCAATGACCGATGGTAGCGATACAACCGTACATGAAAGGTTTTCATGCCCTATCATCGCGCATGCGTTCCCCTGCGGCAAGTCCAGGTCCATGCCATGGAAATGCCTGTCTGTCCGCTTGCGTTTCTGGCGTATAGTATCCATTCGGCAACGATATACGGAGAAACTATGAGCTTTGAGCAACGTAAGGCACGCGCGCTGGAACTGTTGAGCAGAACGGGCATGGCCCGTAGCCACTATGCGCCGCCGCTGGTGCGTCTGTTGTGGAAGGCCGGTGTGCAGGTGCCGCCGCCGCATTTCCAGTCCTTCCTGCGCACCACGCTCGGCGCCGGACTCTGGTTTGGCACGTGCTGGGCCCTGTTCATGTGGGTCTTTTTCGGCTTGCGGGCCGATGCCGCCACCCCGCTATCGCCCTTCGCGGCGCTGGTCGGCGCCTGCGTGGCCGGTGGCCTGTTTGGCATCGCCATGGCCAGCTTCTATGCGCGCGAACGGCGCAAGCACCAGTTGCCGGCATGGACCGCGCTGGACGAGCAAAAGGCGTCGCCAGCCTAGTTCCGGTCTCAGTAGTGCGGCGGGCGTTCGTTGACCAGCCCGCCATTGGCCTGCTGCGCCCCGTCGCGCACGTGTTCGCCCAGCTTGTGCAGCATCGCTTCAAGCTGGTCGATGCGCTTGCCCTGCTGGTACACCATCTGGTTCAGCGACTCGACCAGGTCTTCCTGCTGCGCCAGCTTGATTTCGATATCGACGAAACGTGTTTCCATCTGTTCTGCATTGTCCATGGTGCTCATTCCTGACTGAAAGGGGGCATTCTACCGCCGCGGCGGCGTGCGCCAGGACAAACAAGCGGCATTCTTCCCGGTGCGGCGCCGATTCCTGCCTATTCTCTCCATATGGCTGCGTCAAACCGCTTGACGAATGAGAACAAACGATTACAATGATTGAACCAACACCAACACCAACCGAGCCACTGCTGATCGACACGCGCAAGACGGCCGAATACCGGCGCTGGGAAGACTCCCTGCACGACGTGGCGGCGGCCGCCATCGATGCGCGTATCAAGCACTTGCAGCACGGCAAAAAGGGCGACTGGCGCGCGGTGGGCGAAGGCGTGTGCGAACTGCGCTTTTTACAGACCGGGCCTGGCTGGCGCGTGTATTTTCACGAAACCAATCTGGGCACCCTGATCTTGCTGCTGCTCGGTGGCAATAAATCGAGCCAGCGGCGCGACATCCAGCAGGCGCAGGCGATACTCAAGACATTGAAGGCCATGCAGGCGGCCATCCGGAAACAGAAAGCGGCGGCCAGCCCACCCACAGGAGCACGCAAAAAATGAGCCAGGATATCTCCCACGACACCTTCGACCTCGACGACCTGGAAGCATTAGGGCTGAGCAAATTTGACCCGACGCAACACCTGACGAGCAAGGAAGCCGTGGCCGCCTACATGAGCGAAATCGTCGCCACCGGCAACGCGGAACTGTTTCAATCGGCCATGAATGACGTGGTGCGCGCCTACGGCATGGGCAAGGTGGCGGCCAGGGCCGACATCACGCGCGAAGGCGCCTATAAAGCCTTGCGCGCAGGCAGCAAGCCGCGCTTTGACACCATTTTAAAGATGCTCGATGCGCTGGGCATGCAGCTGGCCATCGTGCCGAAGGCCACGCCGGACGGCGGCGTGGAAGCCTGAACGCCGCTTAGCCTTTCGGCGCGGCCAGCAAGGCCTTCATGCGCGCCAGGCGTTCTTTCGGCGATATCACTTCCGCTTCCGTCGGCACGGCGTCGCCCACGTCGAGCTGCATTTCCTTGATGAAGCGCGACGGGTCGCAATGCACCTGCTCGCCGGCCCGCTTGCGCTTCTTGCACCACGTGACGTGCAAGGTGCGCTGGGCCCGCGTAATGCCCACGTACATCAGGCGGCGCTCTTCCTGGATGCGCGCGGCGATGGTTTCGGCGGGCGCATCGGCGTCGCCCTTGTGCGGCAAGATGCCCTCTTCCACGCCGACCAGAAACACGTGCGGGAACTCCAGGCCTTTCGACGCGTGCAGGGTGGACATGCGCACGGCGTCCTGCTCCTCGTCCTTGCCCTCGAGCATGGTCATCAGGGCCACCATCTGCGTCAGTTCCAGCACGTTCTTTTCTTCGCCGTCGCGGTCCTTGCCGCCCCGGCCCCGTTCCTTGAGCCAGTTGACGAATTCCAGCACGTTCTGCCACTTGCTTTGCGCCTGGCGTTCCTCGAAGGCATCGTACAGATACGATTCGTAGTGGATTTCCTTCATCATGTCGTCCAGCACTTCGGCCGCGTTGTCGCCGCTGCCGGCCGCGCCGGGACGGCTGGCGCGCGATTCGAGGTCATTGATGAAGTTGCAGAAGTCGCGCAGCGGTCCCAGCTGGCGGTCCGTCAGCTTGGCCTCGATGCCGCCCTTGAACACGGCCTGGAACAGCGAACACTGCCACTGCCCCGAGAACGCCCCCAGCACTTCCAAAGTCGACTGGCCCACGCCACGGCGCGGCGTCGTCACGGCGCGAATAAATGCCGGGTCATCGTCTTCATTCGCCAGCAGGCGCAGGTAGCTGATGATGTCCTTGATCTCGGCCTTGTCGAAGAAACTCTGGCCGCCCGAGATGGTGTACGGAATGCGTTCCTTGCGCAAACACTGCTCGATGATGCGCGCCTGGTGGTTGCCGCGGTACAGAATCGCGTAATCGGAAAATTTGTTCTTGCGCTCGAAATGGTCGGCCGAGATCATGATGGCCACCTGTTCCGCCTCCTGCTCGTCCGTCTGCATGCCCAGCACCTTGATCGGCTCGCCCAGGCCGTGCTCGGACCACAGCGACTTTTCAAACAGCTTCGGGTTATTGCCGATGACGGCATTGGCCGCGTTCAGCACGCGCATGGTGGAGCGGTAATTCTGCTCCAGCTTGATCACCTTCAAATCGGGGAAATCCGTCTCCAGCGTCTTCAGGTTTTCCACGGTGGCGCCGCGCCAGGCGTAGATGGCCTGGTCGTCGTCGCCCACGGCCGTAAACATCGGCTTCTTGCCGATGCCCGTCACCATCAATTTCACCAGTTCGTACTGGCAGGTATTCGTGTCCTGGTATTCATCGACCAGCAGATAGCGCAGGCGCCGCTGCCACTTGTCGCGCACGGGGCCGTTGTTGCGGAACAGTTCCACGGGCAGGCGGATCAGATCGTCGAAATCGACGGCCTGGTAGGCGGACAGGGTCGCCACATAGCTGCGGTAGATGCGCGCAGCGTTTGCCTCGTCCTCATCCTTGGCTTGCGCCAGCGCCATGTCCGGATCGATCAGGCCATTTTTCCACAGCGACATGGCGTTCTGGATGCCCCGGATAATCTGTTTATCGGTGGTAATGGCCAGGTCTTGCACCAGCGAAAAACAATCGTCGCTGTCCATGATGGAAAAGCGGTCCTTCAGCCCCACGCCATTGGCTTCCTGGCGCAGGATTTTCACACCCAGCGAATGGAAGGTCGATACCGTCAACTGTTTCGCCTGGCGCGGTTGTTTCAACAGCTTGGCGATGCGCTCCTGCATTTCCAGCGCCGCCTTGTTGGTGAAGGTCAGCGCGGCGATGGTGCGCGGGTCGTAGCCCCGGTCTTCGATCAGGTGGGCGATCTTTTGCGTGATCACGCGCGTCTTGCCCGAGCCGGCGCCCGCCAGCACCAGGCAGGGGCCGTCGAGGTAGGTAACCGCTTCGCTTTGGGGAACGTTAAGACCGAATTGTGGCGCTTTGGACATCAGGGTATTTCCGGAGGGAACAGCAGTCCATTGTAACAGCGTCGCGCCCGCCTTTTGCACCTTGGCGCCTGCCTGAAAAACTGGCAATGGCATTGATATATCGCCATATGCCGCCATCTTGGGGCATTCAATGCGTGCGGCGCGGCCATGCCTGGAGTACCATTCCGCCTATATCGCGCACGCGCACTCCCTTACCGAATGGCAGTCCTATGAAATTTGAACACCTGATTGAAATTAACGATCCGCTCAACCCGCTGATCGACACCTTGAGCCTGGAACAAGTGTGGCGCGGCCTGGTCTTGCGCGCCGAATCGCCGAAACTGTTCGTGCCGCACCTGGACGAGTGCAAGATCAGCGAACATAGCGATACCGGCTTCTGCCGCAGCCTGCGCTATGGCGAGCTGGTCATCAACGACAAGGTGGTGCTGGTGCCGCAGCTGCAGGTGCGTTATGAAGTGCCGGCGCAGAAAGATATCAGCGCCTCGTCGCTGGTGATGACCATCGAAATGCCCGACGAAGCGAGTCTGTGGGTGCGCTTCCAGTACGACGACGGCCACGACGCGGCCACCGATGCTGCCAACGTCATGTACGACGACTTCCGCCGCTCGGCCTACAAGGAGTCCGATATCGACACCGTGCGCATCATGCGCGAACTGGCGCTCGAAGGCCGGCTCGATGCGGGCTTGCTGAATTAAACTCATGCATTAAATTCGTGCGCTGCGGCCCCATAGCTGGTCGGGGCGGAATTGCAGGCCCGCCTGCTCCGCGCTGAGCACTTCGCGGATGGCGTGCAGATCCACGCGCGTGTCGCGCCGCAAGGGCACGTCGAGGCGCGCGCCGCGCGGGCCGATCAGCGACTGCACGTGCGGCGTGGCCGCGCTCAGGCCCTTGCGCGTGACGACGCCGATTTCCCCATTGAGCAATTTGACGAAGGTGCCGACCGGGTAAATGCCCAGCTCGCGCACCAGCAGCGATGCCAGCGGCGCGTCCAGGGTGGCCTTGTCCGCCATCAGCATTTCACGCAGGGCCGCGTTTGGCAGCAGGGGCTTGCGGTAGCTGCGCGCGGAGACGCGCGCGCAATAGCGGTCGGCCAGCATGATCAGGCGGGCGCCCACGCCGATATCGGCGCCCTTGATGCCCAGCGGATAGCCGCTGCCATCGATGTTTTCATGGTGCTGCAGCACGGCTTGCAGCCAGACGCCATCCGAGACGCCGGCGGCGCGCAGCAGGTTGACGCCCGTTTGCGGATGGGCGTGGATGTAGGCGCGCTCGTCCGCGTCAAGCGGGCCCTCCTTGCGCTGGAACTGCGCGTGGCGCCCCAGCATGCCGACATTCATGCTGAGCGCTGCCAGCAGCACGCTGCGCACGGCACCGTCCTCGAGTTTCAGGGCGCGCGCCAGCAGGGCCGTGATGACGGCCGTGTCGACGCTGTGGCGCACGGCAAAGTCGCCCGCGCCCTGGTTGTGCAGGATGCAGGCCAGCGCCACGTCGGCGTCCAGCGCGACGGCCTCGTCCACCAGTTGCGCCAGCGGCGCCAGCTGCTCGTGCGCCAGCGCTTGCCCGGCGGCGATGGCCGGCAAGACCAGCGCCAGCCCTGCCGTGACCAGGTTCAGCATGCGCAGCGACGAGGGTGCCTCTGTTGGCGCGCGCGGCGCGTCGTCGCTGGTATCGGCGATGACGCCGCGCGCCAGCAGCAGTTCAAGCTGCGTCTCGCTGCTGATCACGTGGCCCAGCCTGGCCAGCAGGCTGCCCGTCTCGCCGTACACGTCCCAAGGCAGGGCCAGGCCCAAGGCCAGTTCCCCCGCGTCAATGCGCCGAATCTTCACATCGTCTCCGTGTCATCGCCAGCCGCTCTCCCTTGTACCATTGCGGCGTTGGCGGCATGAACCATTTGAAATGTTTTTTGCTTTTAATCAATATTTCAATATGGCAGCGATGATCGCGTAATCATGTGAGCTTGTCTACATAATTAATGAAATCGCAAAGTTGCAACAAATTTTCATTCGCTTGTCATTCAGACGCCGGGCGAGCAGTCTGCGCAGCCGGGCGCGTGTTCCGGGTCTTTTTCCAGGTGCAGCGCCAGTTCGCGCAGCGCCGTGCGCACGCCTTCCTCGATGACGGGGTGGTAGAACGGCATGTCGAGCATGGCCGGCACCGTCAGCTGCGCCTGGCACGCCCAGGCCAGCAGATGGCCCAGGTGTTCCGCCCGTGGGCCGATCAGCTCGGCACCGAGAAAACGCTTGCTGCCGAATTCCGCATACACGCGCAGCAAGCCCTGGTTTTGCAGCATCACGCGGCTGCGGCCCTGGTTGCCGAACGACACGGCGCCGACGGCGAAGCGGCCCGCGTGGCTCACGCACAATTGCTGGTAGGTGGCGCCCAGGGTGGCGATCTGCGGCTCCGTGAAGGCGATCGTCAGTGGCGTGCGGCGCAGGCCCGGCTGCACGTCGGGAAAGCGCGCCGCATTCTCGCCGGCGATGCGGCCTTCGTCGGCCGCTTCCGGCAAGAGCGGCAAGACATTGTCGGCGTCGCCCGCGATGAAAATGGCGCTCTTGCCGCACTGCATGGTGCGCTGGTCGTGCAGGGGAATGCCGTGGCGGTCGAGCTCGATCTGCGCCGTTTCCAGGCCGATCTGGTCGACGTTCGGGCGGCGGCCGATGGCGGCCAGCACATACTCGAACTGCTCGGTTTTTTCCGCGCCGACGTCATCGCGACTGGTCAGCAGGATACCGCTGCCGTCCGGCGTTTTTGCCATGTGCGCGACCTTGGTCATGAAACGGATATCGAGTTCGCGCGCCAGCACGGCGTCCGCCTCGCGCAGCACCAGCGGATCGGTCAGCTGCGCGACTTTATTGCCACGCGCAAACAGCGTCACGCGCACGCCCAGCCGCGCCAGCGCCTGGCCCAGTTCCAGCCCGATGACGCCGCTGCCCACCACGGCGACGGACTTGGGCAAGTCCGTCCACTCGAACACGGCGTCGCTGGTGATGACGCGCTCGCCCGCCGCCTGCCACTCGGGCGGCACGATGGCCGTGGAACCGGTGGCGATGACGACACTGCCAGCCTCGACGATGGTATGTTCATCCACCTGCAATGTGCCGGGGGAAATAAAACGCGCATGGCCGCGCAGCTTTTCTTCGTCGGGGACGGCATTGACGCCGTCGAGCACGAAGCCGACAAAACGGTCGCGCTCGCTGCGCACCCTGGCCATCACTTGCTGGCCATCGATGCGCACGGGTCCCGGATGCACGCCAAAGCCGGGCGCGGCAGCCACCGCATGGGCCGCCTCGGCCGCCGCGATCAACAGTTTGCTGGGCATGCAGCCGACCCTGGCGCAGGTCGTGCCGTAGGGTCCGCTTTCGATCATCAGCACGCGCTTGCCCTGCATGCGCGCCGCCTTGTGCGCCGTCATGCCGGCCGTGCCGCTGCCGATCACGGCCACATCCACTTGTATCGTCTTCATGCTGCTGTTACTCCCATATACATTGCTCACAGCGTTCGATACTACCCGTTTGCCGAAAATAAGGTTTTACTTTGCTGCAATATATGCATTAGTATAACTAATCATTTCCAAAATTTATAAGCTGAGCTAATGGGATCACTTGATTATCGCGCGCTGGCCGTGCTGGACGCCGTTGCCAGCCATGGCAGTTTCGACAAGGCCGCGCTGGCCCTGGGCATCACCCAGTCAGCCGTCTCGCAGCGCATCAAGGCGCTGGAAGACGCCAGCGGGCGCTTGCTGATCATCCGTGGCCAGCCGGCCGTGCCGACGGGACTGGGGCAGCGCCTGATCGTGCATCACCGCAACGTCAAGCTGATGGAAGCGTCGCTCGACATCGACCTGGGCAACAGCGTCAGCATGCCGGAAATCGCCATCGCCATCGATGCCGACAGCCTCGCCACCTGGTTCCCCGACACCTTGACCGCCCTGCTGGCGCCGCCGCGCTGCCAGCTCGACGTGCGCCTGGCCGACAGCGATGCCGCCTTGCAGATGGTGCGCGACGGCACGGTATTTGGCTGCGTGGCGGCCTCCTCCGGCACGGCGATCGATGCGGCGGCCGCCACCAGCGTCACGCCGCTGGGTACCATGCGCTATGTCTGCGTGGCCACACCCGTGTTCGCGGGCCACTGGTTTGGCGATGGGTTTATTGCCGAGGCGGTACAACTGGCGCCGGCCGTGGTGGGCCAGCACGGCTTGCTGGCGCGTTTTCTCGCGGAACAACTGGAGATGCACGAACCGTTTCCGCACCACACCTTGCCCGTGGAAGCGGCACGCCGCGGCTGCGTGCAGGACAGCCTGGCCTACGGCCTGATGCCGCAGCGCCTGGCCGCGCCGGCGCTGGCGACGGAGCGCCTGGTCGATCTGTTGCCGGGCCGCACCCTGGACGTGCCCCTGAGCTGGCATGCCTGGACCCTGGACACGCCGTTTACCAAGCTGCTGTCGGAGCAGATCGTCAAGTCAGCGCGCGATTACCTGATGTGATTTAAATATCCAGCGGGTCCACTTCCAGCGACCATTTCACGCGCGTCTTCATGCCGCGCAATTGAGTGAGCCATTCTTTCAGGAACGCTTGCAGCGCGGGGCGCGAGGCCGATTCCAGCAGCAGTTGGGCGCGGTCGACGTTGTAGACGCGCGTCATGCTCATGGGAATCGGATCGTTGATGGTCACTTGCGGGTGTTCCATGCATTCCTTGGCCGCCTGCAGGAACTCGATGGCCGTGGCCAGCTCGGGCGCCTCGGCGCGCAGCAGGGCCTGGAACAGATACGGCGGCAGCGCCGCCTGCGCCCGCTCTTCCAGCAAGGTGGTGGCGAAGTGGTCGTAATCATGGTTGACGACGGCGTCGTACAACGGATGGCGCGCATAGCGCGTCTGGATCAGCACTTCGGAAACGCTGCCCCCTTCCGTCTGCGCGGCCCGTCCGGCGCGGCCCGCCACCTGCATCAATTGCGCGAACAGGCGCTCGCTGGCGCGGTAATCCTGCGAGAACAGGGCCGTGTCCGGGTTCAAAATGCCCACCAGCGTCAGCTTTTTGAAGTCATGCCCCTTGGCCACCATCTGCGTGCCGATCAGAATATCCACTTCGCCCCGGTGCACGGTGTCGAACGCTTCCTGCGCGCTGCCCTTCTTGCGCGTCGAATCGGCATCGATGCGCAGAATGCGCGCCTCGGGGAACAGCTGCTGCAGTCCCTCTTCCACGCGCTGCGTGCCGCGTCCCAGCGGCTGCAGGTCGACGTTGCCGCAGGTAGGGCAATGGCGGGGAATGCGCAATTCCAAGCTGCAATGGTGGCAGCGCAAACGGTGTTCCGGCTTGTGCAGCACCATGAACGAGGTGCAGCGCGTGCAATTGCTGATCCAGCCGCACGACTCGCAGCAGATGACGGGCGAATAGCCGCGCCGGTTCAGGAACAGCAGCGACTGCTCGCCACGCTCCATGCGCAGTTTTAATGCGGCCACCAGGTGCGATGTCAGCCCGTCTTTCGGCTTGTCGCGCTCCATGTCGAGTATCTTGACACGCGGCAACACCGCATTTTTCACGGCCCGCTCGCGCAGCTCCAGCTTGCGGTAGCGTCCCGTCTGCGCATGGTGCCAGCTTTCCAGCGACGGCGTGGCCGAACCGAGCACGATGGGGATCTGCAATTGCCAGGCGCGCCACACGGCCAGGTCGCGCGCCGAGTAGCGCAAGCCTTCCTGCTGCTTGTACGACGGGTCGTGCTCCTCGTCGATGACGATCAGCTTGAGTTTCGGCATCGATGCGAGGATGGCCAGGCGCGTGCCGAGGATGATGCGCGCCTGGCCCTGGTGCGCGGCCAGCCAGTGCAGCATGCGCTCGCCTTCGGACAGGCTGCTGTGCAAGGTGGCCAGCATGACGCCGGGAAAGCGCGCGCGGATATTGCCTTCCAGCTGCGGTGTCAGGTTAATTTCCGGCACCAGGATCAGGATTTGCGCATCGTCCTCGCGCGCCAGCACCTGGGCGCAGGCTTGCAGATACACTTCCGTCTTGCCGCTGCCCGTCACGCCGTACAGCAGGGTCGGCTGGAACCCCTGCGCGCCGCCGATGGCGTCGGCCGCTTCCTGCTGGGCGGCATTGAGCGCCGGCATGTTCAACGGCGTGCCGTCATGCGCGTCGGCCAGCTTGGCCAGTTTCTTGATGGCGCGGTCCAGCGCCACGGTGGTCAGCACGCGCAAGTTCTTCGGCAAGCCCGGCAAAGCCACTTCACCGAGCGGACGCTGGTAGTAATCGGCGGCAAAGGCGGCCAGCGCCAGCCACTGCTGCGACAGCGGCGCCAGCTGGCTGCGCACGGCCAGCACGTCCTTCAGCTTGGCATCGGGCACGTCCGTGCTGTCGGCCACGCCAACGATCAGCCCCATCACTTCCCGCCGGCCGAACGGCACCAGCGCCAGCTGTCCCACCTGTGGCAGCGCGGCGTCGGCGCCGCCGTTCCAGCGGTAGTCGAACAGGGCGTTCAGGGGCGTGTCGAGCGCAATTTTCAAAATGCATTGCGGCGTGGGGCACTGCGGCATGGATGGGGCCTATCTCAATCAGGGGCAAGAACAACGCGCGGCGTGGCGTCCGGTGCCGGCGCATGCGCCAGCCGGCCATGATACTAGCTCCGCCCGGCAAACACCTAGCGGGACGCGCCCGCCCAATGCAATAGTTATCTGAATTATCACTAAAAATAACAGTGTTATTGCCGCGCCAGCGGGGCTGCGGCCCCTGGTACAAATGTCCTGCGCGCTGGCGGCAAAAAGGGGCCGATTGTACCAAGCGGAAAGTGACCTTTGTGGGATGACCGGCCCGCACGCGCCGCCTATAGTTAGCGCTTCGGCAATTTCTGGCAACGCCGCCAGGGCACCGAAGCAGTGCCTGCCCGGCCTCGATCCCGCCTGGCGCAGGCCCTGCACATCCCTCACTCACAAGGAAAACAGCATGCAAGCCATTCAACGATTCATCCAGAACGAAGACGGCGTCACGGCCATCGAATACGCCCTGATGGCAGCCCTGATCGCCACCGCGCTGATCGCCGCCGTCACCATCCTCGGCGATGGCATCAAGGCCGGCTTTACCGCCGTCGTCAATAAAATGACCGTCGCCTGAGTCGTGCCTGCCCGGGCGCGCAGCGCGTCCGGGTCTCTCGCCCCACCGCCTTCGCCGCAGAGTCCCACCGCTGACCGCCATGTCCCTCCTGTTTGCCATCTCCGTGCCCACCTTGCTGCTGGGTATCTTGCTCGCCTGCGCCGTCTGGCACGACGTGCGCGAGCGCCGCATTCCCAACGCCCTGGTGGCCGGCGGCGCCGTGGCGGCCGTGCTGCTGCATGTCCTGCTGACGCCGGCAGGCGGCGGCCTGGGCGCCTTGAACGCGCTGGCGGGCATGGCGCTGGGGCTGGGCTTGCTGTTGCCCATGTACATGCTGCGCACCCTGGGTGCGGGCGACGTCAAGCTGATGGCCATGGTGGGTGCCTTTATCGGCCCCCAGCAAGTGCTGTCGGCCACTTTGCTGACCCTGCTGGCCGGCGGCGTGCTTGCCCTTCTCGTGGCCGCCTGCACGGGCGTGCTGCGCCAGGTGCTGGGCAATGGCTACCGCATGCTGTTGCACAGCATGGCGCGCGGCCTGGGCGGCGGCGATATGCGCCTCGATGCGCTGCCCGCCGTCAGCGGCAAGCTGCCGTATGCGCTGGCCATCGCGGCCGGCACCTTGCTGTCCTTTTTCTGGAGTGTCGCATGAGGAAGTTTGCATCAGGAGAACTGCATGAAGCATAGCCGCGCCATCGCGCTGATCGTGCTGGCCCTGGTGGTGGCGCTGGCCGCCACCCTCGTGGCCCTGCGCTGGGTCCATGCCCAGGCGGCGCCCGTCAGCAGCAAGGTCGCCGTGGCGCAGGTCGACTTGCCCCTGGGCACGCGCCTGGCGCCCGACATGATCACCCTCATCGACTGGCCCGCCAACGCGCTGCCGCCCGGCGCCATCGGCGACGCCACGCTGCTCGAG
>NZ_NRDQ01000093.1 GCF_002878455.1 Janthinobacterium sp. AD80 | reverse complement strand
ATGCGGGCGGCCAGCGGACGCTGGGCGCGCCAGGGCCACAAAATCGTTTTGTACGGCGTCTGACATCATGGCCATCGGCGCGTATGCGGGCTGGATGCTGGCGCAAGAGGCGCGCTCGCTGCTGACGCGTCTGGCGCGGCTGGAACCGTTCGCGCTGATTGAACCGACGGTGCTGGCCGCCGCCCTGATGCCCAGCGCCCAGTCGGCCATCGAAAGCCAGCTGGTGCAGGGCCGGCGCGAACTGCGGCGCATGGTGGCCCAGTTCCAGTGGTGGCTGCGGCGCGAGCAGGCCGATGGCGCCAGCATGGCCACGGCCGCCGAGGCGCAGCGCCGCTTCACCTTCCTGCGCCTGAAATTTAACGCCGCGCTGACCCAGTTCGACCTGTTCAATGAGGTCATCACGCAGCGCAGCGAGCACAAGACGGGCGTATGGCTGGCGGGCCTCGACATCGTCGCCGCCGACGCGCTGGCGCTGCCCGGCAATGTGTACCAGGCGCCGCCCGTGGTCTGCTACCTGGACCGGGGGCCGGGGGCGGCCATCCGCCGCGCCCGTACGCGCCTGCCCGGTGGCGGCGACAATCCCGTCGCCATCATCCGTCTGCCGCGCGAACGCATGATCGGCAGCAGCATCGCCTCGTCGCTGGTGCACGAGGTGGGCCGCCAGGGCGCGGCGCAAGTGATCGCCTTTGGCTGGATCAAGCCCGACGTGCAGGCCAAGGGCGCCGCATCGAGCTTTGTCGCCGCGTCAGGCCAGCAGGCGGCGCTGGCGCCGTTCTTCACGCGCTTCCTGCTCAATTGCGACCAGTGGGATGGCTACAACAGCGAGCGCAAGAACCTGATGGCGCACCTGAAAAACAACGCCATCGGCAACGTGGTGGCCATTACCGGCGACATCCACTCGTTTTTTGCCGGCACGGTCAGCGACGATTTCGACGCGGCCGGCGGCGGCACGCCCGTCATGGTGGACCTGGTGTCGGCGGGCGTCAGCTCCGATTCCTTTTTCAGCTACCTGAAGTCGGCGGCCGGCAGCATGGGCGACATCGGCACCCTCGTCAGCTATCCGCTGGCCATTCCCGTCACGGGCGTGGGCACGGTCAACCTCGACGTCAACCTGCTCGACTACACCATGGGCAAGGCGGCGCCGAGCGTGGACAGCCTGCTGGAGCAGCTGCGCGTGCAACTGCGCGGCGCCCTGGCGGCCAAGGGCGTGCCGGAAGCGCAACTCGACGCCACGGTCGCCGCCGTGCAGGCTGGCTTGAAAGCGAGCACCGACTTCAGCGTGACCCTGCTGGGCCTGGCGCAGCAATTGTCCGGCCTGGGCAATAACCCGTGGATCAGGCATCTGAACACGGATGCGCAGGGCTACACCGTGGTGACCCTGACGCCGGGCAAGCTGGTGGCGCAGTTCAAGCAGGTCAACAAACTGGTCGGCACGGCGGCGCCTTCGAACGTGATTGCGCGCGTGACGACGGCGACCGTGACGGCAGGTGCGGCGGCGGTGGTGGTGGCGTAAAGGCAGTTAGGTAGGTCGGATTGGCGTGGCAAAGCCGCGCGTAATCCGACAACATGGCTGGCGCGGCTGGTGGTGTCGGCTTGCGATTTTGGGATGTCGCTTAGCACTGGGGTGTTGTCGGGTTACGCCCTTTGGGCTAACCCGACCTACGCCCTCAGAGGCTTGTGCTGTCGCCTGCGGGGGGCTGACCCCAGCTTTTGCCTTACAATCTGGGCATGAGCTCGAGTTCCCCGCAAGTATCCCCTGCGCCGATTCCCCGTTCCGTCTACCTCGGTGGCCTGGCCATTGCCGTGGGCGGGGCGGTGCTGTTTTCCACCAAGGCCATCGTCGCCAAGCTGCTGTACCGCTACCAGATCGATGCCGTAACCCTGATTGCCTTCAGGATGATCTTTTCGCTGCCCGTGTTCGCCGTCATCGCCTGGTGGAAGATGCGCACGGAGCCGCCGCTGTCAAACCGCGACCGGCTGCGCCTGGTCGGACTGGGCCTGGTCGGCTACTACCTGTCCAGCTATCTGGATTTCCTGGGCCTGCAATATATTTCCGTGGGGCTGGAGCGGCTGATCCTGTTTCTCACGCCCACGTTTGTGCTGCTGATTACCACCGTGTACTTCAAGCAGACCATCAGCCGCCTGCAGTGGCTGGCCCTATTTACCTCGTATTGCGGCATCGTGCTGGTGTTCGTGCACGACCTGGAGGGTGGCGCCAGCAATGTGGCGCTGGGTTCCACCCTGGTGCTGGGTTCGGCCTGCGCGTATGCCGTGTACCTGCTCGGTTCCGGCGAACTGGTGAAACGCATCGGCTCGATGCGGCTGGTTTCCTACGCGATGTGCGTGGCCAGCTTTGCCTGCATCGCCCAATTCTTCATCCTGCGCCCCGTCGAGCTGCTGATCCAGCCCATGCCCGTGTATGGCCTGTCCCTGTTGAACGGCATCTTTTGCACGGTGATGCCCGTCTTCATGACGATGATCGCCGTCGAGCGCATCGGCGCGCCCGTCGCCTCGCAGGCGGGCATGATCGGCCCCGTGTCGACCCTGTTCCTGGGCGCCATGATCCTCGACGAACCGATCACCAACTGGCAGCTGGCCGGCACGAGCCTGGTGCTGGCCGGGATTTACTTGCTGTCGAAAAAGAAATAATTCTTTCCACTCACTGAAAACGCTCCCACCATGAAAACACGCATCGCCCTGATTGCCCACGACAAGAAAAAAGATGACATGATTACCCTGGCGGGCGAGTACCTGGATTTTTTAAAGGGTTGTGAATTGTCGGCCACGGGCACCACGGGCGGGCGTCTGATCAACGAGCTGGGCCTGGCGGTCGAGCGCAAGCATTCCGGCCCGTTCGGCGGCGACTTGCAGATCGGCTCGCTGCTGGTGGAAGGCTTGATCGACTGCGTGATCTTCCTGCGCGACCCGATGACGCCGCAGCCGCACGAGCCGGACATCAACGCCCTGGTGCGCGCCTGCGACGTGCATAACGTGGCGTGCGCAACAAACCTGTCGTCGGCGCATCTGGTGCTGTCGCAGTTGCAGGCACGCGCCAACGCTGCCGCCTGATACACCTAGACAAGGAGATGAGCATGAGCGCAACGATTAGCACCAAAGCCATCCGCGTACAGCGCACGGGCGGACCGGAAGTGATGGAATATGTGGACGTGGAACTGCCGCCGCCCGGTCCCGGCGAAGCGCGCGTCAGGCATGAAGCCATCGGCCTCAATTTCATCGACGTGTATTTCCGCACCGGCCTGTATCCGCAGCCGCTGCCCAATGGCCTCGGTGTCGAGGGCGCGGGTATCGTCGAGGCGGTGGGCGAGGGCGTCACGGAAGTGAAGGTGGGCGACCGCGTGGCGTATGCCGCGCGCATCAATGGCGCGTATGCGCTGCAGCGCAACCTGCCGGCGGCCCTGCTGCTGGTGCTGCCCGAGCGCATCGCTTTTGACACGGCGGCGGCCATGATGCTGCAAGGCTTGACGGTGCAATACCTGTTTCACCGCACGGTGGCCCTGAAGGCGGGCGACACGGTGCTGTTCCATGCGGCCGCGGGCGGCGTGGGCCTGATCGCCTGCCAGTGGGCGAAGGTGCTGGGCGTGAACCTGATCGGCACGGCCGGCTCCGATGAAAAAGTGGCGCTGGCCAAGGCGCATGGCGCTACGCACGTCATCAACTACAACACGGAAAATTTCGTCGAGCGCGTGAAGGACATCACGGGCGGCAAGGGCGTCTCCGTGGTCTACGACTCCATCGGCAAGGATACATTTACCGGCTCGCTCGATTGCCTGGCGCCGCTGGGCATGATGGTCAGCTTCGGCAACGCTTCCGGTCCCGTGCCGCCGTTTTCCCTGAGCGAACTGGCGTCGCGCGGCTCGCTGTTCATCACGCGCCCGGCACTGTTCAGCTATGCCTCGAACCGCAAGAACCTGGAAGACATGGCGGCTTCGCTGTTTGGCGTCGTCAGCAGCGGCGAAGTAAAGATCGAGATCAACCAGCGCTACAGCCTGGCCCATATCGCCCAGGCGCACGCGGACCTGGAAGGGCGCAAGACGACCGGCTCGACCATCATCGTGCCATGAGCGGCGGCGACAATGACGGCGCGCCGAAATTCGGCCGCCTGCTGATCGTGCTGCTGCTGGCCGTGGCGCTGATCGGCGTCCTTACCCTGTCGGCAGAAGCGTATTACTCGTAAAAAAAGCAGGCATAAAAAAACCCGGCTGGCGCATTGCTGCACCAGCCGGGTTTTTTACATGCTGCCAGATTATTCCACCTTGATTTCGACCGTACGTGGCACGCCGCTCTGGCCGGGGAAATCGGCAAAGGCGCTGGCCACCATGGCCGGCATCACTTGCGACGTGGCGCGCTTGTTGCTGGTCGATTGTACGGTCACGTCGTACAGGGTCTTGCCCTTGCGGTCGGCGATCGTCACGCGCAGTTCGCGTTCGTATTTATGGCGCACGCTTTCTTCCACTTCCATCGGGCCATACCAGAAGGGGCTGTAGCCAAAGCGGCCATAGCCCGGCCAGGCGCCGTAGCGGTAGCCATAGCGGCCAGGCCAGTAGCCTGGGCCATACCAGAATGGGTCGCTGGCCTGGATAACGCGCTCAGGATAGTCGACCGTCGAGAAATTCATCGACACGCGCAAATTGGCGGCATCCGGACCGGACGCTTCGCCGAAGCCGTGTTTTTGCAGTTCCGCGCGCAGCAGATTCTGATAGCTGCGGTATTCCAGCGTGTCATATTCGGCAGCGGGGGCTTCGAAGACATAGGATTTGTCGTACAACTGTGCCGGCCATTCATGGAAGGCCGTTACATCGCTGCGTATCGTGGTGGCGCATCCGGTTAGCAACACGGTCAATGCGGCCATCATGATGGTGAGATATCGTTTCATTGCATGATCTCCTTCTTGGATAAGCTGCAATTCATTGTTGGTAGACGCAATGCATCGCCTGATATTATAAGAATACTTCCATTTGTTTCAATTCATTATTACAGAATGTTACCGAGCATGTCGGGCGGCTGGAGAATCCCACATTCCTGCGCGGAATCAGCGCAATAGGCGGCCGTATTGGTCGTGAATCGGTCCTTTCCGGGCCGGGTGTTGGTAAAATAGGCTTTTGCCTCCGCTCCCACCCACATCCCTATGCGCACAGACAGCCCTCAGACGATTTACCGCAAAGATTACACGCCGCCCAGCTTCCTGGTCGACAGCGTCGAACTTGGTTTCGATCTCGATCCCGCCCGCACAGTGGTGGCGAGCCGGATACGCATGCGGCACAACCCTGCCAGCCGCAGCCGCAGCATCGAATTGCACGGCGAACACATCGAGCTGGTGATGGTGCGCCTGAATGGCAAGGTGCTGAAGCCGTCGCAATACACCTTGACGGCCAGCATGCTGACCATCCCGAAGGCGCCGGACGAGGTTACGCTGGATATTGAAACCGTGCTGGCGCCGCAGGACAATACCTCGCTTTCCGGCCTGTACGTGTCGAACCATAACTTCTTCACGCAGTGCGAGGCGGAAGGCTTCCGCCGCATCACCTTCTTCCCGGACCGCCCGGACGTGATGGCCAAGTACACGGTCATGCTGCGCGCTGATAAAGATAAATACCCGGTGCTGCTGTCGAACGGCAACCTGATCGAAGAGGGCGACCTCGGTGATGGCCGCCATTATGCCAAGTGGGAAGACCCGTTCAAGAAGCCATCGTATTTGTTCGCCCTGGTGGCGGCGCGCCTGGTATGCCAGGAAGAGCGCTATACCTTGAAGTCCGGCCGCGAAGTGCTGCTGCAGGTGTGGGTGGAAGACGGCAACCTGGATAAAACCGACTACGCCATGCAGTCGCTGAAAAACTCCATCCGCTGGGATGAAGAGCGCTTCGGCCTGGAGCTGGACCTGGACCGCTTCATGATCGTGGCCGTGGGCGACTTCAACATGGGCGCCATGGAAAACAAGGGCCTGAACATCTTCAACACCAAATACGTGCTGGCCAATCCGCGCGTGGCAACGGACGTCGATTACGCCGGCATCGAAGCGGTGGTGGGGCATGAATACTTCCATAACTGGACCGGCAACCGCGTCACGTGCCGCGACTGGTTCCAGCTGTCGCTGAAGGAAGGCTTGACGGTATTCCGCGACCAGGAATTCTCGGCCGACATGATCGGCACGGACACGGGCCGAGCCGTCACGCGCATCGACCAGGTGCGCACCCTGCGCCAGGCGCAGTTCCCGGAAGACGCTGGCCCGATGGCGCATCCCGTGCGTCCTGACTCTTTTGTCGAGATCAATAATTTTTATACGGTCACGATCTATGAAAAGGGCGCCGAAGTGGTGCGCATGTACCAGACCCTGGTGGGCCGCGATGGCTTCCGCAAGGGCATGGACCTGTACTTTGAACGCCACGATGGCCAGGCCGTCCAGTGCGACGACTTCCGCGCCGCCATGGCCGACGCGAATGGCCGCGACTTCACCCAGTTCGAGCGCTGGTACAGCCAGGCCGGCACGCCCGTCGTCACGGCCGCCACGCGCTATGATGCGGCCAGCCAGACGTTCGAGCTGACCCTGTCGCAAAGCTGTCCCGCCACGCCGGGCCAGCCGAAAAAACTGCCATTCCACATTCCCGTCACCGTCGGCTTGCTGGGCGCCGATGGCCGCGACCTGCCGCTGCACGTCGATGGCGTGGCGGCCAATGGCGCCACCAGCGTGGTGCTGGAGCTGACCAAAGCACAGCAGACCTTCCGTTTCACCCAGGTGGCGGAACTGCCCGTGCCGTCGCTGCTGCGCGAATTTTCCGCGCCCGTGGTGCTCGAATACGACTACACGGATGCCGGGCTGTTGCACCTGTTCCGCCATGACAGCGACCCGGTGAACCGCTGGGAAGCGGGCCAGCGCCTGGCCATGGAGCGTTTGCTCAAGCTGACGAGCGCGGTGGCCGCCGGCGAGAGCCTGGCGCTGGACGACACCTTCATCGCCGCGCAACGCGCCTTGCTGGCCGATGAAACGCTCGATCCTGCCTTCCGCGAGCTGGCGCTGATCCTGCCATCGGAAACCATCATCGCCGAGCGCATGGCGCAAGTCGATCCGCAGGCGATCCACGCGGCGCGCCAGTTCATGCGCCGTACCATCGCGGCGGCCCTGAAGCCGGAATTGCTGGCGCAGTACCATGCCAACCAGACGCCGGGCGACTACAGTCCCGACGCCCTGTCGGCCGGCAAGCGCGCGCTGAAAAACCTGGCCCTGTCGTATCTGCTGATCGCCCCGGGCGAACAGGAACTGGCGCTGGCGCAGCAGCAGTTCGACCATGCCGGCAACATGACGGACCGCGCGGCCGCCCTGGGTGCCCTGATCCATTCCGGCTCCACCGCGCATGCGCAGGCGGCCCTGGCCAGCTTCTATGCCGACTTCGAGAACGAGGCGCTGGTGGTCGACAAGTGGTTCGCCATGCAGGCCGCGGCGCCATCGACGGACGTGCAAGCCGTGCGCCAGCTGATGACGCATCCGGCCTTCACCCTGAAAAACCCGAACCGCGCGCGCAGTCTGATCTTCAATTTCACGAACGGCAACCCGTCGCAGTTCCATGCGGCGGACGGCAGCGGCTACGCCTTCTGGGCCGAGCAAGTCATCGCCCTCGACGCCCTGAACCCGCAAGTGGCGGCGCGGCTGGCCCGTTCCATGGACCGCTGGCGCCGTTACGTGCCCGCGCTGCAAAGCCACATGCGCACGGCGCTGGAACAAGTCGCCGGCCAGGCCAGCCTGTCGAATGACGTGATGGAAGTCGTTTCCAAGGCATTGGCAAATTGACGGCTGTCGGATTACGCCCTGCGGGCTAATCCGACCTACGCGCATGCATGGGCATTCATCAATTTGTAGGTCGGCTTAGCGCCAGGGGCGCGTAAGCCGACAGGCACCGAACGAGACGTATTTAAAACTAACGAAGGGGTTTCATGAAACGCATCAGTCTTACGCAATACCTGGTTGAAGAGCAGCGCTCGAACAACAGCATTCCGGCCGAACTGCGCCTGCTGATCGAAGTCGTCGCGCGCGCTTGCAAGACCATCAGCCACGCCGTCAGCAAGGGCGCGCTGGGCGAGGTGCTGGGCACGGCCGACACGGAAAACGTGCAGGGCGAAGTGCAGAAAAAGCTCGACATCATCTCCAACGAGATCCTGCTGGAAGCGAACGAATGGGGCGGCCACCTGGCGGCCATGGCGTCGGAAGAAATGGAATCGATCCACCCGATCCCGAACCGCTATCCGAAGGGCGAATACATGCTGCTGTTCGACCCATTGGATGGTTCGTCGAACATCGACGTCAACGTTTCCATCGGCACCATCTTCTCCGTGCTGAAGGCGCCGGAAGGCATGGGCGAGCCGACGGAGCAGGATTTCATGCAGGCGGGCAGCAAGCAAGTGGCGGCCGGCTACGCCGTGTACGGCCCGCAAACCATGCTGGTGCTGACCTTCGGCAATGGCGTGAACTGCTTCACCCTGGACCGCGAGATGGGTTCGTGGGTGCTCACGCAAAGCAATATGCAGATTCCACCGACGACGAAGGAATTCGCCATCAACATGTCGAACGCGCGCCACTGGCATCCGCCCGTGAAACGCTATGTCGACGAACTGCTGGCCGGCGACACGGGGCCGCGCGGCACCAATTTCAACATGCGCTGGATCGCCTCGATGGTGGCCGACGTGCACCGCATCCTGAACCGTGGCGGCATCTTCATGTACCCGGCCGACCTGCGCGACACCTCGATGCCGGGCAAGCTGCGCCTGATGTACGAAGCGAACCCGATGGCCTTCATCGTCGAGCAGGCTGGCGGCGCCGCCACCGACGGCCAGCAGCGCATCATGGACATCGCCCCGCACAAGCTGCACCAGCGCGTGCCCGTGTTCCTCGGCTCGAAAGACGAAGTGGCCCGCGTCACGGCCTACCACGCGGAATAAAACCTGCACTTTTCCACGATTTTCAGCGGCCCGCAGCCAGGCGGCTAAAAAAATGCAAAAAAGTTCGCGTTGACACTAGCAAATTTTGTGCATTGTTTGTAGAATGTGGGTCTTCGCCGTTGTAGCTCAGTTGGTAGAGCAGCACATTCGTAATGTGAAGGTCGCCAGTTCGATTCCGGCCAACGGCACCAGGTTTCATCAGAAAACCCGCTGACTTGCAAAAGTCAGCGGGTTTTTTGTTATTTTTACCGCATTTGTCACTCTTCCGGCTTCATATCCACTGATCGTTCTGCACCGTGCGCCCGCCCGCGTCGCCGTCGCCCGTATTGACCACGCCGCGCGGCTCGATCAGCAGCAGTTTTGTTTCAACCGTGGCGCACGGCTTGTGTTCGATACCCCTGGGCACCACGGCCATCTGGCCGGCAGTCAGCACGATGGCGTGTCCTTGCGCATAGCCAGGGCCGCGCAGGGCGATGCGCAATGCGCCTTCCAGCACGATGAAGGTCTCGTCCGTAGCGGCATGCCGGTGCCACTCGAATTCGCCGAGTACCTTGACGACCTTGAATTGATAGTCATTCATTTCGGCGATGACGCGCGGCTGCCAGTGCCCGTCAATCAGGCCGATCTTGCCTGCCAGGTCGATGGACTGGCCCTGGCCGCGCGTGGCGGTGGCGGTGGTAGTGTTAGTGTTAGTGGTGGTTGCCATGCTGTGCTCCGTTCAAGTGGTCATGCCTTCAGAATACGCATGCGCCGGTGGGCCGTATTGAACGATCGTGGGTGTGTTCAGCGTGTGCTGGCGCCGCCAGCGTAACGCAGCCAGCGCCCGGGCGTGAGGCCGTAGGTTTTCAGGAAATGCCGCGTCATGTGGCTCTGGTCGGCGAAGCCGGCGGCCATGGCGGCCGAGGCGAGCGTGCTGCCTGCCAGCAGCAGGCGCCGCACCGTCTCCAGGCGCCGCATCGTCAGATAGCGGTAGGGACTGGTGTCATGGAACACGCGAAAGTCGTGCGACAGGCTCCAGCGGTCGCGTCCCGTTGCCGCTTCCAGTTCGGCCATAGTGACGGCGTGCGCGCAGTGCGCCTGCAGATAGTCGCGCGCGCGGCGTGCCGCCAGGTAGTCGCCTTTCAGGCGTTGCGCGGGCGTGCCGGCCACCGCCGCCAGCGCATGCGCCAGTTCGGCCAGCGCCTCGCCCTGTTCCAGCACCTCGAGCGGGCGGCCGTCGCGCGGCAGCAAGGCGCTGGTGGCCGCCGCCAGGCGCGGATCGGTCGACACGCCGCCTTCGATGAAGGGCAGCGCGCGTCCGCCCAGCACATCCTGGATCAGCGCCGGTTCGATATACAGCATGCGGTAACGGAAGCCGGCGTCGGTGCCGGCCTGGCCATCGTGGGCCTCGTCGGGATGCAGGATCATGGTGTTGCCGGGCAGGCTGTTGCGCTGGCCGCGGCGGTAGCTGAAACGCTGCACGCCCGCCAGCGTGCGGCCGATGGCGTAGGTGTCGTGGCGGTGCATGGCATAGGCCTTGCCTTGAAACCACGCCTCGATGCGTTCGATTCCCTGTGCCGGTTCGGCGCACCTGACCCAGTCGCTGCGTGTTGGCGCTGATGCTCGCTTCATGGTGTTTGTCCGCAGATGCCTGCCCTGTTTGCCGAACGCAGACTGTACCTGCCGCGCGCGGGGCTGTCCACGAAAACCACCGGTTCAGAAGTTGTGCCGCATCCCCAGCACCACGCCAGACAAGGTGGCGCCCTTGGTTTGCGCATCGCTTGCCAGGCTGTTGATGGCGAAGCCGGCGATGCCGTTGCGGCCATTGGCCAGGCGCGTGTAGTAGGCATACAGGCTGCTGCGTTTCGACAGCTGGTAGTCATAGCCGACGGTGGCGTGTGTGGCGCCCGTGCCGGCGCCCGCGCGCACGCTGCCGATGGTGTCCAGCGCGCTGCCGCTGGCGCTTGGCGCATGCGCCAGGCCGACACGCAGGCCATGGCGGCCGAACTGGCGCGTGACCGACACATACGCGGTGCGCCGGTGCAGCTCTCCCGTCGCCGTGGCATAGCGCAGGCTTTCCACTGCCACCGCCAGCTGCGTGGCGCTGTCGATGCGCCAGGCCAGGGCCAGCTTGCTGCCATGGTCGGACAGACCCCGTCCCTGGTAATCGTGGTGCTCCTCATGCGCCAACGTGCCGTAGAACATGCCGCTGTCGTAGAGCAGGGCGGCCGACACCAATGCCGGATGCGCGCCGCTGGCAGGCCGCTCTTCGCCCATGCCGCGTGCCACGCGCAGCGACCAGCCCTGCCACTGCGGCGTCCAGTAATGCACGCTGTTCTGCTGGCGCCGGTCGAAGGAATACGTGTTGCTGGTATTGCTTTCGGTGGCACCGGCGCCGTTGCCCATCAGGCTCATGTAGCCTGCCGTGGTGGGGTAGAACGGATCGAGCGCGGAAGTGGCGCTGTTGTAGGGCAGGGTCCAGTTGCCGGCAAACAGCGTGCCCCATGGTCCCTGGATGCCGACACGCGTGTCGCGCGCGGCGATGGCCCCCGCCCCCGTGTCGGGCGCCAGGGTGCCCTCGACCTGGAACAGCGCCTGCCAGCCGCCGCCCAGGTCTTCGCTGCCGCGCAAGCCGAGCACGGAGCGGTTGTTGGACAGGCGCTGCACGCTGTCGCCCGTGCCGGACGAGTGCAGCGCTTCGAGCGCCACGTTCAGGCGGCCATACAGCTGCACATTGTCTTGTGCGGCGGCGGGCAGGGTAGCCGCCAGCGCAAGCGCGCCGGCAGCCAGCAAGGGCAAGCGCGTCGGCATGGCGTCAGAACGCAAAGCAGCTGCACCCCAGGGCGCCCCAGAAACCGGAATGGCTGGAAACGGGCACGGAGCTCTTGCGCGCCACGTCGTGCGCATGCACATGCACGCCGCAGGGACCCTGGCACTGGTGCTGCAGGACGCTGGCCGTTTGCGGCGGCGCGGCGCGGTAATGGCCGGCCACGTTCTTCACGGGCGACCAGTCCGGCAAGACGGGGATAGGGGGCGGCGCCAGTGGCGTGAATTCCGCCTGGCCGTAGACGATCTTGCCGCCGACAATGGTCAGCACCGATTCGATCGACTTGATGGCCTCTTCATCGATGCTGAAAAAGTCCGCGCTCAGCACGGCCAGGTCGGCCAGCATGCCTGCCTGGATGCGGCCCTTTTTATCTTTCTCGTTCGAGAACCAGGCGCTGCCCGTGGTCCACAGTTCCAGCGCCGTGTCGCGCGACAGGCGCGAGCCCGCGTCATACAGGCGCAAGCCGCCCACGGTGCGGCCCGACACCAGCCAGTACAGCGCCGTCCACGGGTTGTAGCTGGCGACCCGCGTGGCGTCGGTGCCGGCGCCCACCGGCACGCCCGTTTGCAGCATGCGCGCGATCGGCGGCGTGGCCTTGGCTGCCTCGGCGCCGTAGCGGTCGACGAAGTACTCGCCCTGGAAGGCCATGCGGTGCTGGATGGCGATGCCTCCGCCCAGCGCCTTGACCCGGTCGATATTGCGCGGCGTGATGGTTTCGCAGTGGTCGAACATCCAGGTCAGGCCATCGAAGGGGATGTCGCGGTTGACCTTTTCAAACACCGTCAGCATGCGGTCGATTGATTCGTCGTAGGTGGCGTGCAGGCGGAACGGCCAGCGTTTCGACACCAGGTGGCGCACGACTTTTTCCAGCTCGTCGTCCATGCCGGGCGCCAGGTCCGGGCGCGGCTCGAGGAAGTCCTCGAAGTCGGCGGCGGAAAATACCAGCATCTCGCCGGCACCGTTATGGCGGTAGTAATCGTTGCCCTGGCCCGGCGTCACCATTTCCGTCCACTTCTGGAAATCCTGCAGTTCCGCGCCCTTGTTCTGCGTAAACAGGTTGTAGGCGATGCGGATGGTCAGCTGCTCTTTCTGCGCCAATTCCTCGACCACGGCGTAGTCTTCCGGATAATTCTGGAAGCCGCCGCCCGCGTCGATGGCGCTGGTCAGGCCCAGGCGGTTCAATTCGCGCATGAACTGGCGCGTGGAGTTCACTTGCAGTTCGCGCGGCAGGCTCGGGCCTTTCGCCAGCGTGGCATACAGGATCATGGCGTTCGGACGGGCGATCAGCAGGCCGGTCGGATTGCCGGCCGCATCGCGCACGATCTCGCCGCCGGGCGGGTTCGGCGTGTTCTTGTCGTAGCCGACCACGCGCAGGGCGGCGCGGTTGAGCAGCGCGCGGTCGTACAGGTGCAGGATGAAGACCGGGGTGTCGGGCGCGGCCGCGTTGATTTCGTCGAGCGTCGGCATGCGTTTTTCGGCGAACTGGAATTCGTTCCAGCCGCCCACCACGCGCACCCATTGCGGATTCGGCGTGCGCAGCGCCTGTTCCTTCAGCATGCGCAAGGCGTCGGCCAGCGAAGGCACGCCTTCCCAGCGCAATTCCAGGTTGTAGTTCAAGCCGCCGCGTATCAGGTGCAGATGCGAGTCGTTCAGGCCGGGAACGACGGTGCGGCCATTCAGGTCGATCACCTGCGTGGCGGGGCCGCGATGGCGCATGACGTCGTCGGCGTCGCCGACGGCGAGGAATTTGCCATCGGCGATGGCCACGGCGCTCGCTTGCGGGCAGCTCTTGTCGACGGTATGGAAGCAGCCGTTGATCAGGATCAGGGGCGCGGTGGCGGGGAGGGTGTGTTCGGTCATGGTGCAGCTCCATGGTGGATGAAGAGGGGCCGGCGCAGGTTTGGGGCACAAGCGGGGCGCGGCGGGCGATAATCTCGTTTCCCAGTGTAGAGGCATGGCGCGGCTTTTACACGGGCCAAAAGATCAGTTGGGAGGACAGGAACTGGACTAATGGGTGGTGCGCTGGCGCGCGCCCTGCCTTAGCATGCAGGCATGCGGCACCGGGCCTGGCTTTCAAGTTGCGGCGCTTTTTTTCGAGTAGGTCAGTTTGCAGGAGTTCACCATGAATCAACCACCACACAGCCGCCTGTTCGGCGCCAGCCTGGGCTTTTTGGCCGGCTATGTCGACACCCTGGGCTTTATCGCCCTGTTCGGCCTGTTTACCGCCCACGTCACGGGCAACTTCGTGCTGATCGGCGCGGCCCTGGCCGATCCGTCACGCGTCTCCATCCTGCTGAAATTTCTCGCCTTTCCCGCCTTTGTCATCGGCGTGGCCGTCACGCGCCTGATGGTGCTGGCGATCGACCGCCGCGGCGGTCCGTCGCTGACCCTGGCCTTGCTCCTGCAATGGGTGCTGCTGGCCGCCTTCATGGCGTTTGGCTGCCTGGCCGAACCGATCGGCAAGGACGTCAGCGACATGGCGATGATCGCCGGCCTGCTGGGCACGGCCGCCATGGGCGTGCACAGCGCCACCAGCCGCCTGCTGCTGGCGCACCTGGCACCCACCTCCATGATGACTGGGAATGTGACGCAGATCGTGCTCGATACGGTCGATGTGCTGCGCGGCGCCGCCGACGCGAGCACCAGTGCGCGCTGTGTAAAAACCCTGTGGCCGCTGCTGGCGTTCGCGCTGGGCGCCATCGCCGCCGCCTTTGCCTATCTCGCGTATGGCTTTATCGCGCTGGCCGTGCCCTTGCTCGTGCTGGGTGCCGTGATCGTGGTACAGCAGCGCAGCGCTCGTGCAGCCGTGCCGGTGGCCTGACCGCGGCCATGCGCGCCTGCCTGTTATGGCTGGGTTCGATGCTGGCCACTCCCTGCGGACTGGCCAGCGCGGCGGCCATGCTGGTGCTGCTGTACGCGGCGTTGCGCTGGCGCCTGCGGCGCCATGCCGCGCGCCTGGAGGCAAGGCAGGCCGCGCGCGAACGCATCGCGCGCGAGCTGCACGACAATATATTGCAGGGTACGCAGGCAGTGATCCTGCATTTTCATAATGCCAGCATGGCCTTGCCGGCGGATGAACCGGCCAGGGCGGCCATGCTGCGCGCGCTCGACGCGGCCGATCGCATGCTGGCCGAAGGCCGCGACCAGGCGCAGGCGCTGCACGCCGCTACCCTGGACGCCGAGCCTGCATGCGACACGTGCTGGCGCTGGCGCTGGATGCCGTGGCGCCGCCGCACCCAGGCCCGTTCAGGTATCGAGGATGCCGCGCCGTAGCGCGATGGTGACCGCATGCGTGCGGTCCTTGGCGCCCAGCTTGGCCAGGATGGTACTCATGTGGGCCTTGACGGTTTCTTCCTTGATACTCAGCAGGGCGCCCGTCTCGCGGTTGGAATTGCCTTGCGCGACGAGGCGCAGCACATCCAGTTCACGGTTCGACAGCACATCGGCGCTGGCATAGCGGGCCATCTCGGCCTCGGCTTCGGGGCTGAGGTAGCGCCGGCCCGCATGCACGGCCTGTATCGCCGCCAGCAATTCATGGCGCAATGAACTTTTCAGCAGGTAGCCACACGCGCCGGCCTGCACGGCGCGTCCGACCAGGGCGTCGCCCTTGTAGGTGGTCAGCACGATGATGCGCGCGTGCGGGCGCAGCCTGCGGATGGCATCGATCGCATCGAGGCCGTTCATGACCGGCATCTGCAAATCCATCAGGGTCACGTCAGGTTGCAGTTCTGTAAATTGGCGCACGGCTTGCTGGCCATCGCTGGCCTGGCCCACCAGTTGCACGCCAGGAAACGACTGCAGCAGGGTGGCGATGCCATCGAGCAGCAGTTGATGGTCGTCAGCAATCAACACACGTATCGCCTGGCTGTCGCTGTGCATCGTGCTGGCCGTCATGGAGGATAAATCGATCAAGAGTCGTTGGAAAATAGTGAGTGAAAGGCATTTTACAACAGCGTCTGGCGCACCGCAGCAGCAGCTTCGGCCAGCCGCTGCCGGCGCGGAAAAAATGGCCCGCCTATATATTTAGATAGTGGTGCGCCTGCCTGGCCCGGCATACGATGGACAGCAGTAACCCACCCCACTTTTTATAATGGATAGCCTCATGACGAACCCGAAACTGGAAGTCCTCACCCCCGACAATTGCCAGATCATTTTCATCGACCAGCAGCCGCAGATGGCTTTTGGCGTGCAATCGATGGACCGGCAAGCCCTGAAGAACAATACCGTGGGCCTGGCCAAGGCCGCCAAGGTGTTCAACATCCCGACCATCATCACCACGGTGGAAACGGAAAGCTTCTCGGGCCACACCTACCCGGAACTGCTGGACGTTTTCCCGGGCAAGGATATCCTCGAGCGCAGCTCCATGAATTCCTGGGATGACCAGAAGGTGCGCGATGCGCTGGCCGCCAACGGCAAGAAGAAAGTCGTCGTCTCGGGCCTGTGGACGGAAGTGTGCAACAACAGCTTCGCCCTGTGCGCGATGCTCGAAGGCGACTATGAAATCTACATGGTGGCAGATGCTTCCGGCGGCACCTCGAAGGAAGCGCACGACTACGCCATGCAGCGCATGATCCAGGCCGGCGTCGTGCCGGTGACCTGGCAGCAGGTGCTGCTGGAATGGCAGCGTGACTGGGCGCACAAGGAAACCTACGACGCCGTGATGGCCATCGTGCGCGAACATTCGGGCGCCTACGGCATGGGCGTCGACTACGCCTACACCATGGTGCACAAGGCGCCGCAGCGCATCCATGGCGAACACGCCACCCTGGCGCCGGTACCGGCCAAGTAAGGCCAGGCAGCCATGCCATGCGCCGCGCGCCTGACCGCGCGCGGCGTTTTTTTATTTGAAAGGAATATGCCATGAAGCTGTATGTGATTTCGCTGGCCGTGGGCCTGCTGGTCGGCATCATCTATGCCGTGCTGCAGGTGCGCTCGCCGGCACCGCCCGCGATCGCCCTGATCGGCCTGCTGGGCATGCTGATCGGCGAACAGATCGTTCCCAGCGTCAAGCGCCTGATGGCGGGCGAGCCCGTGACCGTAGCTTGGCTGCGCAGCGAATGCGTGCCGAAGATCAGCGGCGTGGAAGCCAAGCCGACCTTGGCCAAGGCCGCGGTAAAGCTGGATGAGGATGCAGCGTAAACGCCGGAGTCAGACCCGGCGGGTCTGACTCCGGTTCCCGGCAGCTAGAACGCGCCCAGCAAGCCGCGCCGGGCGGCCACCGTGGCCGCCTCGGTGCGGCTTGATACGTTGAGCTTGGTCAAAATGTTATTTACGTGAAATTTGACGGTACCCACCTCGATGCCGGCGCTGCGCGCGATCATCTTGTTGCTCTTGCCGGCCGACAGGTGCAGCAGGATGTCGTGCTCGCGCTTCGACAGGCGGTTCGCCTCGATGCGTGCGGCCTGCTGCGCGGCCAGTTCCGGCGGCAGGTAAAGGCCGCCGGCCGCCACCTTGCCGATGCACTCGGCCAGCTGGCGGAAGCCTGAATCCTTCAGCAGGTAGCCGCGCGCACCCGCGCGCAGTGCGCGGTGTACATTGTCCTCGCCCTGGTAGGTGGTGAGGATGACGATTTTTGCCTGCGCATCGCTTGCGCAGATGCGCTCGATCGCTTCCACGCCATGCATCTGCGGCATGTTCAAATCCATCAGTACCACGTCGGGCCGCAGTTCGCGGTACAGCTGCACGGCGGCCTGGCCCGTTCCGGCCTGGCCCAGCAGGCGCAAGCCGGGCAGGGACTCGATCAGCGAGGCCAGGCCGGCCAGGATCAGCGGGTGGTCGTCGGCGATCAAGAGGGTAATCGTTGCATCGGCCGGGAGAATGGTCGTGTCCATGGTTGTCTTCATTGAGATGGCAGGGTGAAGTGGAAGACGCTGCCGTGGGGCGCGCCAGGCGCATGCCACAGGCGCCCGCCGTGGGCGTCGACGATGCGCCGGCAGATCGCCAGGCCCAGGCCCATGCCGCCGGGCTTGCTGGAATACAGCGCGTCGTACAAACGGCCGGCCGCCTGCGGCGCGATGCCGGCGCCATTGTCGGCGATGCTGAAATGCTGCATGCCGCCGTCCAGCCGCGACGACAGCAGCACGCTGCGCTGCCGGCCATGGGTGTGGCGCAGGGTCTCGATGGCATTCATCAGCACATTCGTGATGACCTGGCGAAATTGCACCGGGTCGGCGCACAGCGGCGGGCGGCCTGGCTGCAGCTGGATCTCCACATGGATGGCATGTTGCAGCAGTTCCGCGCGCAGCAGCTGCAGCATGTCGTGCACGGCGTCGTCGGCGGCGAAGGTGTGATGGCTGCCCGGCGACTGGCTGGCCAGGCCGTGCACGCTGCGCAGCACGGCACTGGCGTGGCTGCCGGCGCTGGCGACCAGGGCCAGCGCGGCGCGCGCCTGCTCCAGGCGCGGCGGATCATGGTCGAGCCAGCGCAGGGCCGCATCGGCATTGAGCGCGATGGCCGCCAGCGGCTGGCGCACTTCATGGGCGATCGAGGCCGCCAGTTGGCCCAGGCCGCGCAGGCGCTCCGCCTGCGCCTGGCCGGCGTCTTGTCTCTGAGGGAAATAACGCATGCTGCCCATCGCCGTGCTCCTGTCGCTGTGGCGGCGGATGCCGCATTGCAGCAAGTATGCACGGCATCGCCGCCAGGGCACTTATACGAATGGGGGAGAGCGGGGGATTTTTTGCGGCGCCAGGCACCGCCGGCGTGTGCCGGCGGCGTGGCAATCAAGGTCAGGACTTGATTCAGGACTTGATAAAGGCCAGCAAGTCTTCGTTCAGGCGATCCTTGTGGGTAGCTGGCAAGCCGTGCGGCGCGCCCTCATAGATGACCAGTTTGGCGTTCTTGACGAGTTTTGCTGCCGCCTTGCCGGAAGCGTCGATCGGCACGATCTGGTCGTCGCCGCCGTGCACCACCAGGGTCGGCACCGTGATTTTCTTCAGGTCGGCCGTGAAGTCCGTTTCGGAAAACTGCTTGATGCAGTCATAGGCGTTCTTGATGCCGCACTGCATGCCCTGCAGCCAGAAGGTGTCGCGCATGCCTTGCGAGACCTTGTTGCCGGGACGGTTGGCGCCGAAGAAGGGCACCGTCAGGTCCTTGAAAAATTGCGAACGGTCGGCCAGCACGCCGGCGCGGATGCCGTCGAAGACGGACATCGGCAAGCCGCCCGGATTGGTTTCCGACTTGACCATCTGCGGCGGCACGGCGCCTACCAGCACGGCCTTGGCCACGCGTTTTTCGCCATGGCGGCCGATGTAGCGGGCCACTTCGCCGCCACCTGTCGAATGGCCGACCAGGGTGGCGCCCTTGATGTCGAGCGCGTCGAGCAGGGTCGCCAGGTCGTCGGCGTAGGTATCCATGTCATTGCCCTGCCATGGTTGGCTGGACAGGCCGTGGCCGCGGCGGTCGTGCGCGATCACGCGGTAGCCGTGGCTGGCCAGGAACATCATCTGGTCTTCCCAGGCATCGCCCTGCAAGGGCCAGCCGTGGCTGAAGACGACGGGCGTGCCCGTGCCCCAGTCCTTGAAGTGGATGACGGTGCCGTCCTTGACGGTGACGCTGTTGACGGTCAGCTTGCCCGGCGCGGCGGCAGCGGCAGGCTTGGCGGCGGCGCTGGCGCCACCGGCGGCCAGCAA
>NZ_NRDQ01000092.1 GCF_002878455.1 Janthinobacterium sp. AD80 | reverse complement strand
ACGCTGGCGGCGACGCCTGCCGCCTCGGCCACGACTGCCGGGCCGGCAGCATCGGCCGCCAGTGGCGCAGGGACAGGCGCAGGCTCATCGGCCACGGGCACCGCCTGCATGACAGGCTCGGCCATGATTGCCTCGACGGCGACAGGTTCCGCTGCCACGGCATCCTGCGCTTCCGGCGCGACGCCCTGGCGCAAGCGCCACAATGGCCCGACGCCCATTTCATCGAGAAAAACAGCGCTGCGGCTCATAAGGTATAACGCATCACGATGGCGTCCTCACGTTGCGAATCGGCGGCCGGGTAATAGCCCTTGCGCCGCCCGATCTGTTCAAATCCATAGCGCTGGTAAATATCGAGCGCACGCACGTTCGACGGGCGCACTTCCAGCAGCATCGATTCCATGCCCAGCTGGCGCGCGCAGGCGCAGGACTGGTTCAGCAGGAAACGGCCCAGGCCCTGGCCCTGAATAGCGCCGTCGACGGCCACGTTGAGCAGGTGGGCTTCATCGACCACCAGCATCAGCAGGAAATAGCCGAGCAAGGTGCCATCCACGTCGCGCAGCACCCAGGCCGGGTAGCCGCTTTTGAGGGAATCGACAAAATTGCCATGCGTCCAGGGATGCGGATACACGCGCTCTTCCAGCGCCAGCACTTCTGCCAGGTCCGCTTCGGCCATCGGCTGATAGTCGAGGCGCAGCAAGTCCCAGCCGGCGGCACGGTCCTGGCCCGCCACGCTCATTGCGCGGACTCCGCAGCGGCCTTGGCAGCCTGCATGTCCTGGCGTTCCGCGCTGGTGTAGGCGATCTTGTTGCGCAAATACAAAGGCTGCGCATCGGCCGCCTTCACAACATGGCCGGCGGCAAAGGCGATACGCGCCAACTGCGCCACTTGCACGGCATGCGGCATGACGGCGGCGTCGGCGCTGGCGGCGCACGGCAGCCCAGCCAGGGCTTCGGCATAGGCGGCAAAGCCGTTGCCGCAGCCGGCCACGTCGCCTTGCGGTACAACGCCGGCAGGCGCGCTCAGCGCGGGCGGCAGGACGGTTTGCAAGCCATCCTGGTATGCATATTGCGCCCAATACACTTCGCCCATGCGGGCGTCGAGCACGGCAAGGATGCGCTGCGCGCCGTGAGCCTGGTGGCAGGCCAATGCCATGGCATCGAGGGTGACAACGGGCACGACGGGCAAATTGGCGCCGTAGGCCAGGCCTTGGGCGATGCCGCAGGCCGTGCGCACACCGGTAAACGAGCCGGGGCCGGAGCCGTAGGCGATGGCATCGACGTCAGCCAGGGTCACGCCCGCTTCGGCCAGCAATTCCTGCACCATCGGCAGGATGGACTGGGAATGCGTGCGCACGCCCGACGACGCACGGGAAAGGACGGCATCGCCGCGCAGCAAGGCGCAAGAGGCGAGTTCCGACGAGGTTTCAATAGCAAGCAAGGTGGGAAGTAAGATAGGCATGGCGTATTTTACCCTGCCGCGCCACGACGCGGCACTCCCCGGCGCACTACGCCAAGGCAGGCCATCGTCAGCAACAAGCAGCCGCTTGCACAGTCCAGGCGCGAGGACGGCTATAATAAAAGGCTACGCGATTGTTTGACCTGCGTCATTGCGCCAAGCCTGGCCGCGCCCGGCAACCGATCCGCGACACACTCACCCCACTCTTGCCCTGGTCCGTTCCGTGAATCCACTTCTTGCTAAACTGCAACCATACCCGTTTGAAAAGCTGCGCCAGCTGTTTGCCGGCGTGACGGTCAATCCCGAATACGCACCCATCAGCCTGGGCATGGGCGAACCCAAGCATCCGACGCCGGCTTTCATCGAGCAGGCATTGACCGACAATATCCACGGTCTGGCCAGCTATCCGACCACCATCGGTTCAGAAGCCTTGCGTAGCGCCATCGCCGGCTGGCTGGAACGCCGCTATGGCATCCCCAAGCTCAATCCTGCCACGCAGATCCTGCCCGTGAACGGTTCGCGCGAAGCGCTGTTTGCGCTGGCGCAAACGGTGATCGATCCGGCCGCCGGTTCGCTCGTGATCAGCCCGAATCCGTTTTACCAGATCTATGAAGGCGCGGCCTACCTGGCCGGCGCCGAACCGTATTTCGTCAATTCCGACCCGGCGCGCAACTTCGGCTGCGACTACGACAGCGTGCCCGCGTCCGTGTGGGAAAAGGTCAAGCTGCTGTTCCTGTGCTCGCCAGGCAACCCGACGGGCGCCGTGCTCACCCTGACGGACTGGGAACACCTGTTCGCCCTGTCCGAGCGCTACGATTTCATCATCGCCGCCGACGAGTGCTATTCCGAGATTTACCATGGCGACACGCCACCGCTGGGCGCGCTGCAGGCGGCGCACATGCTGGGCCTGTCCACCGTCGAGCGCCCGTATGCGCGCCTGGTGGTGTTTTCCAGCCTGTCGAAACGATCGAACGTGCCCGGCATGCGCTCGGGCTTCGTGGCCGGCGACGCGGAGGTCCTGAAAAAATTCCTGCTCTACCGAACCTACCACGGCGGCGCCATGAGCCCCGCCGTGCAGGCGGCCTCCGTCGCGGCCTGGAACGACGAAACCCATGTCGAGGAAAATCGCGCCAAGTACCGCGCCAAGTTCGACGCCATCACGCCGCTGCTGCAAGCGGTGATGGACGTGCAATTGCCGGACGCCGGCTTCTACCTGTGGGCCGACGTCAGCCGCACGGGACTGTCCGACACCGAATTCGCGCAACGCCTGTACGCCGAATATAATGTGACGGTGTTGCCTGGCAGTTACCTGGCGCGCGACGCGCACGGCATCAATCCGGGCCGCAACCGCATCCGCATGGCCCTGGTGGCCGAAACGGCCGAAGGGCTGGAAGCGGCCCTGCGCATAGTAAAATTCTGCCAGCAGCTTTCCGCATCCGCATCAACCACGCATTAACCCTACATAAACAAGACATCATCATGAGCCAACAACTGCAAACCATCATCGACCAGGCCTGGGAAAACCGCGCCGAGATCAATCCGGGCAACGGCACGGCCGAACTGCGCGACGCCGTCTCCCACGTCATCAATGGCCTGGATAACGGCAGCATCCGCGTGGCGGAAAAAACCACGGGCGACTGGGTAGTCAACCAGTGGGTCAAGAAAGCCGTGCTGCTGTCGTTCCGCCTGGAAGACAACGTCGTCCTGCCATCCGATGGCACGATGCAGTTCTACGACAAGGTCCCGACCAAGTTCGCCAACTACACCAAGGAAGACTTCGCCAAGGGCGGTTTCCGCGTGGTGCCGCCTGCCGTCGCCCGCCGCGGCAGCTTCATCGCCAAGAACGTCGTGCTGATGCCGTCCTACGTCAACATCGGCGCCTACGTCGATGAAGGCGCCATGGTCGACACCTGGGCCACCGTCGGCTCCTGCGCGCAGATCGGCAAGAACGTCCACCTGTCCGGCGGCGTCGGCATCGGCGGCGTGCTGGAACCAATGCAAGCGAACCCGACCATCATTGAAGACAACTGCTTCATCGGCGCCCGTTCGGAAATCGTCGAAGGCGTGATCGTCGAAGAAAACTCCGTCATCTCGATGGGCGTGTACATCGGCCAGTCGACCAAGATCTACGACCGCGCCACGGGCGAAGTGACCTACGGCCGCGTACCGGCCGGCTCCGTCGTGGTGTCGGGCAACCTGCCTTCGGAAGATGGCAAGTACTCGCTGTACTGCGCCGTCATCGTCAAGCGCGTGGATGCAAAAACCCGCGCCAAGACCGGCATCAACGAACTCCTGCGCGGTATCTGATGACCCCTCTGTAAACCTGCTGCGCGTCGCGGGGCGCGGCCGGCGATGCTCACCGTACACATGTACGGTTGCGCTTCTCGGCCACGCCGCGCATCTGCCCGCTACGGTTTGCAGAGGCGTCCTGACGCGCATAGCAAATCATGTCCTGCCATTTGGCGGGACATTTTCATTTCCGGCTAGCAACTTCAATCGTCCCGCTATCCGCCCCCATCCTGTCCTATACTGGATGGCATGAATACTCCTCCCGTCCTGATCGTCGGTGCCGGTCCTACCGGCCTCATGCTTGCCTTGCGCCTGGCGCGCCATGGCGTCGATTGCCGCATCATCGACAGGAACAGCGGCCCGGGCCAGGCATCGCGGGCCATGGCCGTGCATGCGCGCACCCTGGAGTTTTACCAGCAGCTGGGCTTTGCAGACGAACTCGTCAGCCTGGGCATCAAGATCAACGCCATGCACATCCACGAAGGCGGCGAGGAGCTGGTGAAACTGGCGCTGGGCGAGATCGGCGAAGGGCTGAGCCCCTACCCTTTCGTGCTGAGCCTGCCGCAGGACGAGCATGAACGCTTCCTCATCAGCAAGCTGGCGGCGGCCGGCGTACACGTGGAATGGAACGTCGCGCTGGACCTGTGGACGCAGGACGATAGCGAAGTGCAAGCCATCCTGCTCAAGGACGGCGAACGCCAATATTGCACTTATGACTATATTTGCGGCTGCGACGGCGCGCGCAGCAAGGTGCGCGAGATTGCCGGTTTCGACTTCTCCGGCGGCACTTACGACCACCTGTACTACGTGGCCGACGCGCAAGTGGCGGGCAAGAATACGGATTTGCACGCCCACCTGGGCGCGAACTCGTTTGCGCTGATGCTGCCCGTGCGCACGAGCGGCATGCAGCGCCTGATCGGCATCCTGCCCGACCGCCCGGAAGGCGCGCCCGCGCCCGTCTTCGACGATGTGCGCGGCGACGTGGAAAACTTGCTGGGGGTCCAGGTCGAACAAATCAACTGGTTTTCCACCTATAAAGTGCACCACCGGGTAGCCGGGCAATTCCGCGAGCGGCGCTGCTTCATCCTCGGCGACGCGGCACACCTGCACAGCCCTGTGGGCGGCCAGGGCATGAACACGGGCCTGGGCGACGCCGTCAACCTGGCCTGGAAACTGGCGCAAAAACTGCGGGGCCAGAGCAACGACGCCCTGCTCGACACTTATGAAAGCGAGCGCATCGTGTTTGCCCGCAAGCTCGTCGCCACCACCGACCGCGCCTTCCAGGCCATCGTCGCGCAAGGCATCGCCGGGCAATTCCTGCGCCGCTGGCTGGTGCCGCACGCGCTGCCCTTCCTGTCCGGCTTCGCGCGCGCGCGCCGGCTGCTGTTCCAGACGGTATCGCAAATCCAGATCAATTATGACGACAGCGCCCTGTCCGCCGGCCACGCGGAACACTTGCGCGGCGGCGACCGCCTGCCGTGGTTTTCCGACGGCACGCAAGACAATTTTCTCGCCCTGCGCAGCATGGATTGGCAATTGCACATCTATGGCGAGCCCGCGCCGGAATTGCTGGACGAGGCGCGCGTGCTGAAACTGCCCGTGCATTGCTACACCTTCAATGTCGCCGCCAAGCTGGCAGGACTGGGCCGCGATGCCGCCTACCTGGTGCGCCCGGACGGCCACATCGCGCTGGCCCTGCACCTGCAGGAAAGCGGCGCCCTGCGCGCCCTGGCCTTGCGCCTGGGCCTGCATTTCGGCCCGGCGGAATCAGGCAAGGCGGCGCCACGGCCCGTGTAGGGAAAATCTGAGGGACATGTTGCAGCGCCGCATCGGCTGCATATCAACTGTATAATGTCGGCTAACATCGCCTATCGCGCCAGCGCAAGCGCCGCGATCAAGCGAACCGCATTCATTCCCCGTTAGCCCGACCACTATGACCATTACACTCTACGGTATCCCGAACTGCGATACCGTCAAAAAGGCCCGCACCTGGCTGGCCGCGCAGCAGCTCGACTTCAATTTCCACGACTTCAAGAAGCAGGGGCTGGAACGCGCCACGGTCGAGTCCTGGCTGGCGCAATTGCCATGGGATGTGCTGGTCAACAAGAAAGGCACGACCTGGCGCGCCCTGTCCGACGAGCGCAAGGCGTCCATCGTCGACGCGGCCAGCGCGCTGGACCTGATGCTGGAAAACCCGTCGATCATCAAGCGCCCCGTGCTGGACAAGGATGGCCAGTTCAGCGTGGCGTTTTCGGATGCGCAGTATTCAGCCATTTTTTTAGTTTAAACCCGACACCAGCAAGGCCGGGGTCAGACCTTAGGGATCGACATTTGCCCACTGGGGCAAATGTCCCCGGCGGGTCTGACCCCGGATTGACGCTTCGCCAATATTCCCATGACCACCTCCAAAACCCTCGCCCTGACCGAAAAACTGATCGCCCTGTCCTCGGTCACGCCCGATGACAAGGGCTGCCAGCAGCACCTGATCGATATTCTGACGCCACTGGGCTTTGTCTGCGAGACGATCCAGTCGAACGACGTCACCAATTTGTGGGCGCGCCGCGGATTGAGCTCGCCCGTGTTCGTCTTCGCCGGCCACACGGACGTGGTGCCGACCGGCCCCGTCGAGCAATGGCGCTCGCTGCCCTTCATTCCCACGCACCGCGACGGCAAGCTGTACGGCCGTGGCGCGGCCGACATGAAGACCTCGATCGCCGCCATGGTGGTGGCCTGCGAGGAATTCATCGCCGCCACCCCAGAGCATACGGGTTCGATCGCCTTTCTGATCACCAGCGACGAGGAAGGCCCGGCAACGGATGGCACCGTCATCGTCTGCGAGCAACTGAAGGCACGCGGCGAACAGATCGACTATTGCCTGGTGGGCGAGCCGACGTCCAGCGCGCAGCTGGGCGACATGATCAAGAATGGCCGCCGCGGCTCGCTGTCGGGCCGCTTGACGATCAAGGGCGTGCAAGGCCACATCGCCTATCCGCACCTGGCAAAGAATCCGATTCATGAAGCGGCGCAGGCGCTGGCCGACCTGGTCGAGGAAAAATGGGATGCGGGCAACGAGTATTACCTGCCGACGTCGTGGCAGATGTCGAACATCAACGCGGGCACGGGCGCCAACAACGTCATTCCCGGCGACATGGTGATCGATTTCAACTTCCGCTTTTCCACGGCCAGCACGGCGGAAAGCCTGCAGCAACGCGTGCACGCCATCCTCGACAAGCATGACTTGCAATACGATCTGCAGTGGACCCTGAGCGGCCTGCCTTTCCTCACGCCACGCGGCACCTTGAGCGATGCGCTGTCGTCCGCCATCCTGGAAGAAACAGGCATCACGACGGAGCTGTCGACCACGGGCGGGACCTCCGATGGCCGGTTTATCGCGCAAATCTGCCCCCAAGTGATAGAATTCGGGCCGCCCAATGCCAGTATTCACAAGATCGACGAGCACATCGAACTGCGCCACATCGATCCCCTGAAGAATATTTACCGGCGTACGCTGGAGCATTTGCTGCCCGTCTGAACCAGAATACCGAGGCCCGTCACGGCGGGCCAGAACACCGTCTTTTCGAGAATGCCATGACCCCGAACCCGTTTTCCACGCCACGCGACCTGCTGCGCTACGCCGTCACCCGTTTCAACACCGCCAAGCTGTTTTTCGGCCACGGCAGCGCCGAAGCGTTCGATGAAGCCGCCTATCTGGTGCTGCACACATTAAAACTGCCGCTGGACCGCCTGGAACCGTTCCTGGACGCCAAATTGCTGCCGTCGGAAGTGGCCAGCGTGATGGCCGTCATCGACCGCCGCAGCATCGACCGCGTGCCGGCAGCCTACATCACCAAGGAAGCGTGGCTGGGCACGTACAACTTCTACGTCGACGAGCGCGTGATCGTGCCCCGTTCCTTCATCGCCGAGCTGATCCCTGAATACTTCTCGCCGTGGGTGCCGGAACCGGACGCGGTGGAAAACATCCTGGAACTGTGCACCGGCTCGGGCTGCCTGTCGATCATGATGGCCGACGCCTTCCCGAACGCTACCGTGGATGCCGTGGACATTTCCGCCGACGCGCTGGCAGTGGCCAAGCGCAACGTCGACACGTACAAGCTGCAGGACCGCGTGCACCTGATCGAATCGGACCTGTACGCCAACGTGCCAGCCAAAAAGTATGACTTAATCATCAGCAACCCGCCGTACGTGAATTCCGCGTCGATGGGCGCCCTGCCCCAGGAATACCTGGCCGAACCGCAGATCGCCCTCGACGGCGGCAGCGACGGCATGGACCTGGTGCGCAAGATCATCGCCGGCGCGGCCGAGCGCCTGACGGACGACGGCATCCTGATGATTGAAATCGGCAATGAACGCGAATACGCGGAAGCGGCCTTCGGCGCGCTGGGCCTGACCTGGCTGACGACGAGCGCCGGCGACGACATGGTGTTCCTGCTGACGGCCGAGCAGTTGAAACTGGTTTGATCGACTTGGTAGGTCGGATTAACCCGAAGGGCGTAATCCGACGGGCAGCGCCCACTTGTCGGATTACGCTACGCTAATCCGACCTACCTGAATTTTACGGCGCGGGTTCACTCCCAGCCTTTACAAAGAAAAAAATGATACGTTTCCTACAAGTAAGCCTGATGCGCGGCATCAAACCGTTGCTCGAACAAGTCGATGTCACCCTCAACCCGGGCGACAAGATCGGCCTGATCGGCGCCAATGGCGCGGGCAAATCGAGCCTGTTCGCCATGATGCGTGGCGAACTGCACCCTGACCAGGGCGAGATCGATTTCCCCGCCAAATGGCGCGTGGCTTACGTGGCGCAGGAAACCCCGCCGCTGGACCGTGCGGCGCTCGACTACGCCATCGATGGCGACGTCACCCTGCGCAAACTGGAAGCGGAACTGGCGCGTTTGGAAGCGGAACCGGCGACGTCGGAAAACGGCATCGCCATCGGCGAAATCTACAGCGCACTGGCCGATGCCGACGCGTATACCGTGCAGTCGCGCGGCGAGCAATTGCTGCTGGGCCTGGGTTTTACCCTGGACCAGATGCAGCAACCTGTCGCCAGTTTCTCCGGCGGCTGGCGCATGCGTTTGAACCTGGCGCAAGCGCTGATGTGCCCGTCCGACCTGCTGCTGCTCGATGAACCGACCAACCACTTGGATCTGGACGCCATCATCTGGCTGGAAGACTGGCTGAAACGCTATGCCGGCACCCTGCTGATCATTTCCCATGACCGCGACTTCCTCGATGAAGTCGTCAACGTGGTCGTGCATATCGACGAACGCAAGCTGAAGCGCTATTCGGGCAACTATTCGAGCTTCGAGCGCCAACGCGCGGCGCAGATGATCCTGGCCGCCGGCGCGCTGGAAAAGCAGCAGCGCAAGCGTGCCCATCTGGAATCCTTCGTCAACCGCTTCAAGGCGCAGGCGTCCAAGGCCCGCCAGGCACAGAGCCGCATGAAGGCGCTGGCGAAGATGGAAGAGCTGGCGCCATTGCGCGCCGCCGCCGAATTCTCGTTCGAATTCCGCGAGCCATTGAGCGCGCCGAATCCGCTGCTGGTGATGGAAGATGTCGATGCGGGTTACAAGATCGAAAACGAAGCGACGGGCGAAATCACGCACAAGACCATCGTCAACGGCATCAAATTCTCGCTGCAGATCGGCCAGCGCATCGGCTTGCTGGGCCAGAACGGCGCCGGCAAATCGACCTTGATCAAGACTATCGCCGGCGAACTGATGCCGTTGACGGGCGACGCCACCATGGGCAAGGGCCTGAACATCGGCTACTTCGCCCAGCACCAGGTGGAAATGCTGCGCCACGACGAATCGCCGCTGTGGCATCTGTCGAAGATCGCCCCGACCGTGCGCGAGCAGGAACTGCGCAACTTCCTGGGTGGCTTCAACTTCCCCGGCAACATGGTGACCGCCTCGATCGCGCCGTTCTCGGGCGGCGAAAAAGCCCGTCTGGCATTGGCCCTGATCGTCTGGCAGCGTCCGAACCTGCTGCTGCTCGATGAACCGACCAACCACCTGGATCTGGAAACACGCGAAGCGCTGACGGAAGCGCTGGCGCAGTTCGAAGGCACCCTGGTCGTCGTGTCCCATGACCGCCACTTGCTGCGCGCCACCACGGACGAATTCATCATCGTTGCCGACGGCAAGCTGCAGCCGTTCGACGGCGACCTGGACGACTACAAGGACTGGCTGTTCAAGACCAAGCTGGGCAAGGGCACGGACGTGCTGCCGGCCGCAGGCAAGGCCAACAAAACGGACTTCCCCGTCGTCTCGCCCGTCGTTGCCGCGGCAGCCCCTGCCGCGCCCGTGCGCGACAAGCGCAAGGAAGCGGAAGAGCGCCAGAAAACGGCCGCCCTGCGCAAGCCGATCGAAAACAAGATCAAGCGCCAGGAAGAGCAGATCGCCAAGCGCAATGCGCAAAAGGCGGAAACCGACGCCAAGCTGGGCGAGCCGAGCATCTATGACGCCGCCAACAAGGCCAAGCTGAAGCAATTGCTGGCCGACCAGACCTTCTTCACCAAGGACCTGGCGCAGCTGGAAGCGGAATGGCTGGAGTTGCAGGACCAGCTGGAAAAGCTGGGCTAAGGCAACAAGCAAAGACGACCCCAGGGTCGTCTTTTTTTATTACGCCGCCTGCATCGGGCTGGGACTGCGGATCGCCATCAGGCGGTCGATGTCGACCAGGATCAGGCGGCGCCCCGCCACCTGGCCCAGGCCAAGCAGATAATCGGCCTCGGTCTCGCCCAGGCCGGACACGGCGGTGATATCCTCGTGCGCCAGGCTGACGATGTCGGTAATGCCATCGACCACCATGCCCATCACGCCATTGCTCAACTGCAGGATGATCACGTCGGTGGAAGGGTCGGGCGCACCTTGGGCGCTGCCGAACGCGGCGCGCATGTCGACGATGGGAATGATCACGCCACGCGAGACGGCCACGCTGCGCAGCACCTCGCCTTCCGACGAGAAACGGTCGAGTTCCTTGAGCGGGCGCAACTCCCGCACGCAGCGGTAATCGAGGCCGTATTCGAGGCCACCCAGCCGGAAGCTCAGGTATTGCACGGCGGGCACTGCGGCGCCAGACGGTATCGTGGGCTGCATGATGTTCCTTTCATCCGGTCAGCGCTGCCAGGATGCGGCGCAATGATGCAACTTTGGCCCCATGCTAACGGGCATCATTGCCAACGGCGTTGAGAAACATCAACTTTCCCGGAAGACATTATCGGCTGACCAGTCCCGCATTGCGCCGGCGCAGCCGCGCGCGTCTTGCCTTACAATACCAGCATCTTTTTCCACAGGCAGGCCATGCAACACCTCGTCAATCCCGCCGAAGTTGAATTCTCCGCCATCCGCGCCCAGGGCCCGGGCGGGCAGAATGTCAACAAGGTTTCCAGCGCCATCCATTTGCGCTTCCCCATTGCCGCCTCGTCGCTGCCGGAAGCGTACAAGGAGCGGCTGCTGGCCCTGCGCGACAGCCGCATCAGCAAGGATGGCGTGCTGGTGCTCAAGGCGCAGCAATCGCGCAGCCAGGAGCAGAACAAGGAAGAGGCCTTGCGGCGCTTGCAGGAAATCATCGACAGCGTGACTTTTTTGCCCGCCGTGCGCCGTGCCACCAAGCCCACGCGCAGCTCACAGCGGCGCCGCCTCGACAGCAAGAGCACGCACAGCGTATTGAAACAATCGCGCGGCAAGGTCACTGACTGATCAGGGCGGCGGCTGGTAAGTCCACTCCAGGCTGCCCGTGCTGTCGGCAAACACCAGCTGCGTGGCCGGCGTGGCGCTGCGCAGCAAGGCCTTGATTTCTTTCGGCGGCCGGTCGTAGACCTTGGCCGGCCCCTGCGGCACCACCATGGCGCGCACCGTCGTCTCGCCATCGACCAGGCCCAGGGTGCAGTGCGACTGCCCCGCCGTTGCCTGCCGCTGCAGGCGTAATTGCTCCACCTGCGCCAGCATCTGCGCCTGCGAGATTTCCGATTGCTTCACTTCCAGACGCAGCCGAGCCACCTCCTTGAGCACGGGGGCGATGCGCGCGGCCAGCTTGTCGTACTGCACCTGCTGCGCCGGCTGCAACTGCAATTCGCCGCGCCGCAGCTGTCCCGCCAGCAGCAGATAGTTGCGCACTTCCGGCAGCTGCGCGATGGCATCGTTCTCCTGCTGCCGCTTCTGTTGAACTTGCAGAAACTGCGCGGCGCGCGCCAGGCTTTCGGCAATTTTCTGCTCCAGCGGGCGCAAGTCGGGTACCAGCGGAAACAGCAGCATTTCCACCTGCTTGCGCGGTCCGGCGCTGCCGATGCGGATGGTGCGCGCGGCCACGGCGCAGCCTTCGGCCAGTTCAATGACGACCTCGTCGGCGATGATCTCGCAATTGCTGGCGTGGTCGATCACTACGCGCGTGCCGGCGATGACGCAGCTTTCGGCCCGTTCCAGGTGCACTTCGCCGCTCAGCGCCTGGACCACGGAGCCGGACGACACGCCGTCGATGCGCACGTCGCCGTGCTCGTTGAAGGCCGTGCCGCCCACCAGGTTGCGCTGCAGCCAGATCAGGCCGCCGTGCGAATGCAGATGGCCGTAGACGTCGCCATGGATGGTGATGTCGCTGCCATCGACCGAGCGCTGCTCCTGCACCTCGCCATATTCCTCGTAGGCGGCGCGCAGCTTCAGGTTGCCCGTCGTGCGGCTGCTGACGCCTTCGCGGCTGACGATTTTATTGTCGATGGAAATCTTGCCGTGCTCATCGATATTCACATAGCCATCCAGGGCGGCCACCACGAAGTCGCCATCGCTGAAGTGTTCCACCACCGTGCCGGCGCCCGCCACCGTGGCCAGATCCAGCTCCAGCGGTGCGGGCGGCGGCACTACGTTGCCGGCCAGGTCGAAGCCGGGCAAGCCGGGAGCGCCCCGCAGCAAACGCAGCAGGCGCGCGTGTTTCTTGACCTGCGGAAATCGGTTCTTGAAGCTGAGCAGGTCGAGACGGCCATCCGGGCGCTCGCGCGGCGCATCGTCGCGGTGGATGCCTTGCGACACCTCGACCAGCTGGGCATCGCGGCCCGGCTGCGGCGCCAGCGCGCGCGCCACCGTGATGCGCTCGGCCTTGCCCGCATCGAGCAAGGCGCGCACGGCCAGACTATCGATACCGTAGCGCACGCCCTTGCCCCACAGGTCGGCCACCAGCTCGTCGAACTCGCGGCGCGCCGGCACCTGGCCGTCCGTGCCGGGTGGCAACGCCTCGAAGTAAAACTCGGCGACATCGCCACGGATCTTGATTTGCTTGTACAGCAGGCGGCGCAAGGGCGGGAATGGCGCCACCCGCGCGGCGATGCGCAGCAAGGCTTCGCCCTTGGGCGCGGCGCGCGGCGTCGGCGCGTGGAACAGGGTCAGCAGGAACAGGGCGTAATCGAGGCCAAGCAGCAACTGGCCCGACTGGAACAACTGCTCGACGGCGGCGCGCAGCTGCGCCGGCGCCACGGACAGGTCGAAATACACGCCTTCATGGCGCTGGACGAGACCGTGCGGCAAGCCGGGGGCCTGGTTCGCATCAGGAACGGGCGTGTCGTCGTCGCTCACCACTTGCCTCCCCAGGGTTGTGTGTGCCACCTTGCAATGGAACAATATCACGGGGCGCGGCAGCGTGCCAAAACCAGGGAAATGACAGCATCAACGTGAAAACAGGGCCAATGCATGCATTGGCCCTGTTACGGGGCGGATCGGGTCGGGAAAAATCAGCGGCGCGGCGGATTCGAGTAGATGTCTTGTCCCACTTCATTGATCTGGCGGCGCAGGTCGCGGCGCTCGTCAGGGGTCATGCGGCCCGTGCGGCGCGAGGAATCGCCGCCGTCATTGGCGCGGCGCTGCTCTTCGGCACGCGTGTCGAAACTGCGTGCGTCACGCTGTTCGCGCAGTCGCGTATCATTGCTGTTATTGCGTTGTACCTGTTCGTAGCGCTGTGCCTGCATTTGCTGCTGCTCATCGCGGCGTGGTGGCGGCTGGTTCTGTGCCTGCGCCAGACCGGCGGCAAACAGGGAACAAACGGCAGCGGCGGACAGGACGAGCGAAGAGGCGCGTGCGGCAATCGCTGCGCTGGGAGCGGCGTGAATTTTTTTTGTAAAGATATTCATTGAGTTCCTCTTCCGCAATGCCGTATAAACTTAAAGCTGATTTCCACTGTGGCCCCAGTGTATGATGCTTTACACGGTGCAGTAAGAGTAATTGGGTAAAGTTTGTAACACTTTGTAATGGGTCGCCACAGCCCCTTGTGGGCGCTGCGCGAGGCGTTACTATAGCAACTAATATACGATAACACGACATCCTAAATGACCACAACCTCCACCTCCGGCAGCAATACGACGACGCAATCCATCCACGGCCATCAAGCCAAAATCATGGTGGTGGATGACGATGTGCGCCTGCGCGACCTGCTGCGCCGCTACCTGACCGAACAGGGCTTCAATGTCTTTACGGCCGAGAGCGCGACCGCCATGAACAAGCTGTGGCTGCGCGAGCGCTACGACTTGCTGGTGCTCGACCTGATGCTGCCGGGCGAAGATGGCCTGTCGATCTGCCGCCGCCTGCGCGGCGCGGGCGACCAGACGCCGATCATCATGCTGACGGCCAAGGGCGAAGACGTGGACCGCATCGTGGGCCTGGAAATGGGTGCCGACGACTACCTGCCGAAGCCGTTCAATCCGCGCGAACTGGTGGCCCGCATCGGCGCCGTGCTGCGCCGCAAGGGTCCCGATGAAATCCCGGGCGCGCCATCGGAAACGCCGCAAACCTTCGAGTTCGGCGACTTCGTGCTGGACCTGGGCACGCGCACCCTGAAAAAGAATGGCGAAACGGTGCCGCTGACGACCGGTGAATTCTCCGTCCTGAAAGTATTTGCCCGCCATGCACGCCAGCCCCTGTCGCGCGAAAAACTCATGGAACTGGCGCGCGGGCGCGAATACGAAGTGTTCGACCGCAGCCTGGACGTGCAGATCTCGCGCCTGCGCAAGCTGATCGAGCCTGACCCGTCGAGCCCGCTGTTCATCCAGACCGTGTGGGGCCTGGGCTACGTTTTCATCCCGGACGGACAGCCGCGCTGATCGCTGGCGAGGCATGATGAAGCTTGTTCCCGATATCAGCCTGGCACGGCTGAAAAGCGGCCTGTTCTGGCGTACCTTTTTGCTGCTGGGTACGTTGACCACGGTCAGCATGATCGCCTGGATCGGCATGATTTCCGTCATCCAGCGCGAGCCGCAGGCGCAGCAGATTTCCGCCCAGGTCATTTCCGTTGTCACCATCACGCATGCGGCGCTGACGCACTCGGCGCCCGAGCTGCGGCGCGAGCTGCTGTTCGACCTGGTCAGCAACGAAGGCATCCGCATCTTCCCGCTGGAAGAGGATGACCGCATCGAGCCGCCGCCCGACAATTACCTGATGCCCGACATCGAGGCGCTGGTGAAAGCCAAGCTGGGCGAGGACACGCGCTTTTCCGCGCGCGTGAACGGCGTGGCCGGCTTCTGGGTCAGCTTCAAGATCGACGACGACGAATACTGGCTGATGCTGGAGCGCGAGCGCCTGCGCGGCCTGACGGGCTTCCAGTGGCTGGGCTGGGCCAGCCTGGTGTCGCTGCTGTCCGTGCTGGGCGCGGCCATCATTTCCAGCCTGATCAACCTGCCGCTGTCGCGCCTGACTGCGGCCGCGCGCGACATCGCCAAGGGCAAGCAGCCGGCGCCGCTGCCGGAAAAAGGCCCGATCGAAATCATCGAGGCGAACCGCAGCTTCAACCAGATGGTCGACGACTTGAAACAGGTGGAATCGGACCGCGCCGTGATCCTGGCCGGCATCTCGCACGATTTGCGCACGCCATTGGCGCGCATGCAGCTGGAAGTGGAAATGGCCAACCTGTCGGACGAGGCGCGCGAGGGCATCCAGTCCGATATCGGACAGATGGACGCCATCATCGGCCAGTTCCTCGACTACGCCAGGCCGACGGAAGCGTCGACCTTTACCGATGTCGACCTCAGCGGTTTGCTCAGCGACATGGCGCGTGAAGCGATGCGCTTGCCCGACGTGAAAATCAACGCGGCGATCGCCGAAGGCGCGCATGCGATGGGCAATGCGACAGACTTGCGCCGCGTGCTCAACAACCTGATCGAAAACGCGCGCCGCTACGGCAAGACGCCCGGCAGCGAAGTGACGGAAATCGACATCGCCTGCCAGGTGCGCACCAGCCACGGCGCGAAAAAGGTCATCATCGAAGTGCAGGACCACGGCCCGGGCGTGCCGGCGGAAAAAATCGAACAGCTGTTGAAGCCGTTCACCCGCCTGGACACGGCACGCGGACAAGCCAACGGCGCCGGCCTGGGCCTGGCCATCGTCGACCGCGTGCTGCTGCGCCACGGCGCCGAATTACAAGTGCGCAACCGCGAAGGCGGCGGCCTGGCGTTCCAGATCAGTTTGCCGGCGGTGTAGGCCGGATGAGCGGGAAGCGCGTAATCCGACACCATTGCCGGCCCAAGCTGCCAAGGCGCCTGACATGGCCTGGCGCATCATTCCGGCAAGATCAGCCAACAATGTTGTCGGATTACGGCCTTCGGCCTAATCCGACCTACGCGACTTTAAGCCCGGCGTTTTTGCAAGCGATGTAGGCCGGATGAGCGGGAACCGCGTAATCCGACGACATTGTTGAACTCGCAGGTGCAGCCGCCGAGGCGCCTGGCATGGCGCATCATTCCGGCAAGATAAGCCAACAATGTTGTCGGATTACGGCCTTCGGCCCAATCCGACCACGACTTTAAGCCCGGCGTTGTCGCAGGCGATGTAGGTCGGATTAGCGGGAACCGCGTAATCCGACACCATTGCCGGCCCAAGCTGCCAAGGCGCCTGGCATGGCCTGGCGCATCATTGCGGCAAGATCAGCCAACAATGTTGTCGGATTACGGCCTTCGGCCTGATCCGACCTACGCGGCATCCGGGGTACGCTGCTCRTCGGCCAGGCCATGCGCAGCCGCATGGTGCAGGGCCACGTCGAGCGCGTCCATGAATTCGACGACCTTGATCGGCTTGGTCAGATAGCGGAAGAAGCCGGCC
>NZ_NRDQ01000091.1 GCF_002878455.1 Janthinobacterium sp. AD80 | reverse complement strand
GCATGCAGCACGCTCTGGTCGGGCGCGAAGGCCAGCAGGGCCGGCATGGCGCTGGCGCTCAGGCGCACGGGCGCGATGGCCATGCCCGCATTGGCCGCCGTCGCCGTGCGCAGCAGCCATTTCTCGGAATCGCCATCCTGCAGCACTAGGATGCAGCTGCTGGCACGGAAGAACACCCGGTTCTTTTCCATCACGGACGACAGCGAATGGTTGACGCCGAAACGGGGATTGGACAGGCGGCTGACGTCGCGCAGCAGGGCCAGGCGGCGCTTCTGCTGCAAGCCCATGCCGCCCCAGTAGGCGATCAGGTGGCCCAGCGCCAGCAGGAAGCTGGTACACCACAGCAAGTGCCAGCGCTGTTCCGGCGTCTCGGCCAGCAGGGCGACAAGCATCAGCGCGGCGGCCGACAGCAGGGTCACGCGCGCGCCTTCGCGAAAGCCGAACTGGAACGAAGCGGCCAGGATGGCGAAAAAGAACAGCAGGAAGACATAGCCGTTGCTGCTGCCGCTGTAATACACGATCAGGCCGAACCAGGCCACGTCGTACCAGTAGATGGCCTTGCCGGGCATGCTGGACAGGCGGATCAGCATGACGGCGAACAGGGCCGCGCTGTGCAGGGCATACGCGCCGCAGACGACGGTGGCCACGCCGCTCAGGCGGGTGTCGCCGCCCGGGTTGAATACGCAGATGAGTACGGCAAACACGGCCAGCAGCAGGCGGATCCCGCAGACCATGGCAGCGTCGGCGGTATCGCTCGTCAACTGCACGCTGAATGCGTTCTCGTCCTTCACCGTACCTCCGCGCCGTGGGATGTCATCCAGGCAAGGTCAAACGTCTTGCCACTATGCAAAAACTATAAAATTGCTTTCTTTGCAATGCGCGAGTGTACGCAGGGAACTAGTGTTTGTCTACAGGAAAATATGCGCTTCTTTACCCAGGCAAAGAATGCCGCTGCCTGTGAAAGATGTCTGTGGATAACTTTGTGGACAAAACAAAATTAACGTCAAGAATAATGTGGACAGAAAATTTTGAGCGCCGTCAAGGGGGGCACGCAAGAAAATTAAACTATTTAAAATCAATGACTTGAAAATCCCTGCCCGGGACGGCGAAAAGCGGGACACTTTCCACGCGTCTGTGCATAACTGAGCTGTTCATGCTTTTTTTACACAAGAATAGACACAATTTGTATGACTCAAATCAATGTCTTTCTGGCTACGCCCGGGCAAACTACGCTGTTGTCGGGCAAGCGCCTGGTCAACGCGCCACCGGCGCCTGAAAATTGTTTAAATATCATGCGCTGCAACATACACTTCGCGTGAAACCTGCACATCTGCGCTAAGTACCGGTTAACAAAATACTTTTCAATTTTATCCACAGAATCTGTTGATAACTTTGTGGACAATGAACTGATAAGCCGTCCAAAGGCAAGCATAACCTTGTCCGCAAGCCTGAAGTCCATGCGGAAATGAAATTTTTAGTTCTTAATAATCAAATACTTGCATAGACTCCCCGGGCAAGGCGTATTCACTGCCTATTATTTCCGCAGCAAAAAAAATTGTGCATAAGTCGGTCTTTCCTGCTATGCGGCAGCCATGAAAAAAGGCAGGCTTCCGTGGGAAAGCCTGCCTTGTGCGTCCCCGATCAGGGGAAGGACGCGGTATTACTGGCCGCTGCGCATGGCGCGGCTCATGCTGTGCACCGCTTCCACCATCGCTGACACCGATTCCGGCGGCGTGAACTGGGAAATACCGTGGCCCAGGTTGAACACGTGGCCCGTGCCGGCCGATGGCGCACCGAAGGCGTTGAGCACTTTCGCCACTTCAGCGCGGATCTGCTCGGGGCTGGCGAACAGGATGGCGGGGTCGAGATTGCCCTGCAAGCCCACTTTATGTCCGACCAGCTGGCGCGCGCGCGTCAGGTTGACGGTCCAGTCCAGGCCCACGGCATCAGCGCCGATGTCGGCGATCTGCTCGATCCACTGGCCGCCGCCCTTGGTAAACACGATAGCCGGGATCTTCACGCCGTCCTTGTCGCGTTTCAGCTGCGCCACCACCTGCTGCATGTAGGCCAGCGAGAATTCCTGGTAGGCGCCATCGGCCAGCGCACCGCCCCAGGAATCGAAAATCATCACGGCTTGCGCGCCAGCATCGATTTGCGCGTTCAGGTATTGCGCCACGGAGGTGGCGTTGATGGCCAGGATGTGGTGCATCAGGTCCGGACGGCTGTACAGCATCTTCTTGATGGTATGGAACTCTTTCGAGCCGCCGCCTTCCACCATGTAGCAGGCCAGGGTCCACGGGCTGCCGGAAAAACCGATCAGCGGCACGCGACCGTTGAGTTCCGTGCGGATCTGCGTGACGGCCTTGAACACATAGTCAAGCGAGTCCAGGTCCGGCACTTGCAGGGCCTTGACGTCCTGCTCCGTGCGCAGCGGGCGCTCGAACTTCGGTCCTTCGCCATCGGCGAAATACAGGCCCAGGCCCATGGCGTCGGGCACCGTCAGGATGTCGGAAAACAGGATCGCCGCGTCGAGCGGAAAGCGTTCCAGCGGCTGCAAGGTGACTTCCGTGGCGTAGTCGGGATTCTTTGCCAGGCCCAGGAAGGAGCCGGCCCGCTCGCGCGTGGCGCGGTACTCGGGCAGGTAGCGGCCGGCCTGGCGCATCAGCCAGACAGGCGTGTGCTCGGTCGGCTGGCGCAGCAGGGCGCGCAGGAAAGTGTCATTCTGGAGCGGAGCAAATTGTGGCATGGAAGGCAATCAATAGCTTGGAGAAGCGGTATTATCGCATCCAATCGCCGCCATTTCATTGATTCCGGTGCCGCTTTGCAGCATTTGCCGCGCGCGCCACCGCTTTCGTTGTGCCTGCCCTTCCATTATGATGACGGACACCGCCGCGCGCCCTGACCCTGCCTGGCGGCCCCGATCCCACCACCATACGGAGCCCGCATGACATCGACCGCATCCAGTCCATCCGCCCTCACCGCCCCTTACGGCACCTGGCCCTCGCCGATCAGCGCGGCCATCGTCGCCGCCGGCGCCTCGCCGCTGACGCAGCTGGCCCTGGGCGGCGCCGCTGGCGATGACGTGTACTGGCTGGCGGGCCGCGCCAGCGAAGCGGGCCGCAACACCCTGCTGCGCCAGCGCGGCGCGCGCGTCGATGAACTGACGCCGGCGCCGTTCAATGTGCGCACGCGCGTGCATGAATACGGCGGCGGCGCGTATGCCGTTGCCGGCGACAGCATCGTGTTCTCGCATTTCGCCGACAACCGCCTGTACCGCATCGCCGGCGATGGCGCGCCGGAAGCCTTCAGCACGGGCGGCAACACGCGCCATGCGGACTTCGTCATCGATGCGGCGCGCGCGCGCCTGATCGCCGTGCGCGAGCAGCATCCGCACGAGGGCCATGCGCAGCCGGAAAACAGCCTGTCCGCCGTGGCGTTCGACGGCAGTGAAACGGTGCTGGCGCGCGGCCACGACTTCTATGCGGCGCCGCGCCTGTCGCCGGATGGCAGCCAACTGGCCTGGATCAGCTGGGATCACCCGCGCCTGCCGTGGCAAGGCACGGAACTGTGGCTGGCCGACGTGCAGGCCGATGGCAGCCTCGGTTCGCCCCGCCTGATCGCCGGTGGCATGCGCGAGTCGATTTGCCAGCCGGAATGGTCGCCCAATGGCTTGCTGCATTTTGTCTCCGACAGCAGCGGCTGGTGGAATTTGTATCGATTGCACGCCGGCGAGATCGAGGCGCTGTGCCCGATGGAAGCGGAATTTGCCACGCCGCACTGGACCTTCGGCGGCAGCATGTACGGTTTTCTTTCCGATGACGAGATCGTCTGCACATATATCCAGGCCGGCATCAGCTACCTGGCGCAATTGAACGTGGCGGCGGCCAAGCTGGAACCGATACCCCATCCATACCAGGAAATCCGCGAACTGCGCGTGGGACCCGGCTTCGTCGCGCTGCTGGGCGGCAGCCCCACCATCGCGCTGGAACTGGCGCGCATCGATCTGGCTAACCATGAGCTGGAAGTGCTGGCGCAATCGATCACGGCCCTGCCGGCGCTGGGCTATCTGTCCGTGCCGCGCAGCCTGAGTTTTAGCAGCAGCAATGGCCGCACGGCCCACGCCTTCTTCTATGCGCCGCACAACACCGACGTGCAGGCGCCGGCAGGAACGTTACCGCCCGTCATCGTCATCAGCCATGGCGGCCCCACCAGCATGGCCAGCAATACCTTGAAACTGGCGACGCAGTACTGGACCAGCCGCGGCATCGGCGTGCTCGACGTCAACTATGGCGGCAGCAGCGGCTTCGGCCGCGAATACCGCGACGCGCTGCGCGGCCAGTGGGGCATTGTCGACGTGGAAGACTGCATCGCCGGCGCGCGCTACCTGGCCGCCAACGGCCTGGCCGACCCCGAGCGCCTGATCATCCGCGGCGGCAGCGCCGGCGGCCTGACGACCCTGTGCGCCCTGACCTTCCACGACGTCTTCAAGGCGGGCGCCAGCTACTATGGCGTGTCCGACCTTCAGGGCCTGGACAACGATTCGCACAAGTTCGAATCGCGCTACACCGACTACCTGATCGCCTCGCAGCCGCAAGCCGAGGCCCTGTACCGCGAGCGTTCGCCCATCCACCACACGGATAAGCTGTCGCGCCCCATGATCTTCTTCCAGGGCCTCGACGACAAGGTGGTGCCGCCGCAGCAGTCGCAGCTGATGGTCGACGCGCTGCAGGCGCGCGGCGTGCCGGTGGCCTACGTGCCGCTCGAAGGCGAGGGACACGGCTTCCGCAAGGCGGAAAACATCGTGCGCACGCTGGACGCGGAACTGTATTTCTACCAGCGCGTGTTCGGCCTGCCCGTGGCGGCCGGCGAGCCGCCCGTGCATATCGATAATCTGCCTGCATGACCGAACAGACTGTAGACCAGCATTTGCTGGACGAGTTCGCGGCCCTGGAGCGGCACGAGCAAATGATCCTGGCCTTGCTGGCCATCACGGGCGAACCGGTGGGCAAGCATGCCGTGTATGAACACTTGCAGCGCGCCAACGTGGTCGAGCCGGACGGCACGCCATTTACCCTGGCTGCCGTCACGGGCATGCTGCAGCGGCTGGCGCGCCTGGCGCTGGCGTCGGAAATCGTCGGGCGCGGCTATGCCTGCGAAGCGAAGCTGCGCTGGCCCGCCATGCGCGCGGCCATCGAGCACCTGGCGTTCCGCGACCTGTGCCAGGCCATCGAAACCATCAATCCCGTGCGCCGCAACTGGGATGGCTATGTGGAATTGCGCAGCTACCGGCAAGGCGTGGCGCGCCTGCGCATCGCCCTGCTGCGCAATGACGAGGTACGCCACGAGGCTGCCATCCTGGCCGCCTGCATGGCCTGCTATGAAGCGCAGCAGCTGCATCCGCTGATCGAGATTTTCGGCCGTCCATTCGAACCGGAAATGTTGTCCTTCGTCATGCCGCAATTGCAGGATGACATACTCGCCGTGCTGCTGGGCAATGCCCCGCGCGAGCCAGGCACGGCGCACGCCATCCGCGCCTACGCGCGCGAACATCACACGCGCCAGGCGGCGGCCGGCGACCATATCGGCGCCGCCCTGCCGCTGGCCCTGGCCGAAGATGCCCTGCTGTGCGGCGAGCTCGACATGGCCGCGCGCTACCTGGCAGGCCAGCAGGGGCCGCAGGCGCTGTTTGTCGACAGCAGCATCGCCCTGTTGCGCGGCGAACATGCGCGCGCCGTGGCGGGCTTTGAAACGGCCTTGAAAGGGCTGCGCAAGGAGGCGGGCAAGCGCAAGCTGTGCTTCACCGGCATCGGCGGCCATTTATATATGCTGGCCCTGCTGCGCGGCAACGACGCCAAGCTGCTGAAAAACGCGGAAAGCTACCTCGATATCGCCCTGCATGCGCAGCCCAACCACGACAGCATCGTCTACCATCAGCTCAATACCTTGCGCCTGGTGCGCGCCGGCGTGCTGCAAGCCGACGCGATTCCCACACGCAACTGGGAGACCGGCTTGCAGGCACAGCTGTTCCAGGCCTTGCTGTATTACTGGCTTGCGTTGCCGCAACTGGCCGAACGCAAGCCCCAGCTGCGCCTGCTGGTGCAGCAGGCGGACGCGGCTGGCTACGAGCTGATCGCGGCGCAGGCGGCCGGCCTGCTGGGCCTGATGAGCGAGCCGGAACAGGAGCGCTATGCCACGGCCAGGCGGGCCAGGCACGGCTTGACGGACATGGCGCCGTGGTTCGAGCGCCAGGAAGCGTGGCAGCGCCAGCTGAGCGCGCTGATCAACCTGCAGCAGAACGCGCCCGCCGAAGCCGTCGGCAGCGTTTCGCGCCTGGTGTGGCTGGTGGCGTTCGACCCGCGCTTTGGCCTCACGGCCGTGGAGGTGCGCGAGCAGAAACGCGATGCCCGTGGCGGCTGGAGCAAGGGCCGCGCCATGGGCCTCAAACGCCTGGCCGAAGAGGCGGGCGACATCGATTTCCTCACGCCGCAGGATGCGCGCGCGGCCGGCAGCATCGCACCGTTCAAGCAATATTATTCATCCGCGCCACGCTATGAAATCGAGCTCGACAAAGCGGCCGTGCTGCTGGTGGGCCACCCGCTGGTGTTCTGGCTCGACCATCCCGACACGCGCGTGGAACTGATCGCCGGCGCGCCCGAGCTGCTGATCAAGTCGCACGAAGGGCAGTTGTGGCTGGGCATGCAGCCGCCGCTGCCCGACAGTGGCAGCAACGTGGTGGTGCAGCGCGAGACGCCGACGCGCCTGCGCGTAGTGCACATCCTCGACGAGCACCGGCGCATCGGCGCCATCGTCGGCCTGGGCCTGTCCGTGCCGCTGCATGCGGAAAAACAGGTGATGCAGGCGATCGGCGCCATCTCCTCGATGGTGACCGTGCAATCGGACATCGGCGGCGGCGCCGGCGACGCGGAAAGCATCACGGCCGATCACCGCCTGCACGTGCACCTGCTGCCGTATCAGCAAGGCCTGAAAATGCAGATTTTGGTGCGCCCGCTGCTCGACAACGGCGCCTATTACGCGCCCGGCAGCGGCGCCGAAAGCGTGTTTGCCGATGTGGCGGGCCGGGCCGTGCAGGCGCGGCGCGACCTGAACGCGGAACGCGAAGCGCAGCGCCAGCTGATCGGACAATGCCTGGTGCTGGAAGAGGCGGAAGAAGAGCATGGCGAATGGCTGCTGGGCCAGCCAGCGCTGGGCCTGCAACTGCTGGTGGAATTGCAGGCGCTCGATCCCGCCGGCATGGTCCTGGCGTGGCCCGAAGGCGAAACCATGCGCGTGTCGAAACGCATCGACAGCGGCCAGATGCGCCTGAACATCAAGAGCGAAAAAGACTGGTTTGCCGCCAGCGGCGAAGTACAGATCGACGAAGACAAGGTGATGGATTTGCGCGCCCTGCTCGACTTGATGCAGAACAATAAAAGCCGCTTCGTGGCCCTGGGTGACAACCAGTTCCTGGCGCTCAGCGACGAATTGCACCGCCGCCTGTCGGAGCTGGCCGCGTATGGCGAAGCGCATGCCGATGGCGTGCACATCCACCCCCTGGCCGCGTTTGCGCTGGAAGAGCTGGCCAACGATGCGGGCGGCGTCAACGCCGACAAATTGTGGCGCGAACACTTGCTGCGCCTGCGCGCCCTCGACGACTATCAGCCGCAGCTGCCCAGCACCTTGCAGGCGGACCTGCGCGACTACCAGCTGGCCGGCTTCAACTGGCTGGCGCGTCTGGCGCACTGGGGCGTGGGCGCCTGCCTGGCCGACGACATGGGACTCGGCAAGACATTGCAGGCGCTGGCACTGATCCTGGCGCGCGCGCCCAATGGCCCTACCCTGGTCGTCGCCCCCACGTCCGTGTGCATGAACTGGATCAGCGAAGCGCAGCGCTTCGCCCCCACCTTGAACATCAAACTGTTCGGCTCGGGCGACCGCGCCGGCATGCTGGAGACCCTGCAACCGTTCGACGTGGTGGTGGCCAGCTATGGCTTGCTGCAGCAGGAAGCGGCCATGTTTGCCGGCGTGCACTGGCATACGATCGTCCTGGACGAAGCGCAGGCGATCAAGAATGGCGCCACCAAGCGCTCGCAAGCCGTGATGGGCCTGCAAGGCGACTTCCGCATGGTAGCCAGCGGCACGCCGCTGGAAAACCACCTGGGCGAATTGTGGAATCTGTTCCGTTTTATCAATCCCGGTTTGCTGGGCACGCTCGACCAGTTCAACCTGCGCTTTGCCGGTCCCATCGAGAAGGACCAGGATAAACGGGCGGCGGCCGGTGCGCGCCTGCGGCTGCGGCGTTTGATCGCGCCGTTCATCTTGCGCCGGACCAAGACGCAAGTGCTGTCGGAACTGCCATCGCGCACGGAAATCGTGCTGGAAGTGGAATTGTCGCCGCAGGAAACGGCACTGTACGAATCGCTGCGCCGCGAAGCGCTGGAAAAGCTGGCCATGGTGGAAGGGCCGGCATCGAAAAAGGCCATCCAGATCCTGGCGGAAATCATGAAGCTGCGCCGCGCCTGCTGCAATCCGCAGCTGGTGGCGCCGGAACTGGGCCTGGCCAGCAGCAAGCTGGCGGCCTTCGCGCAACTGCTGTCGGGCTTGCTGGAAAACCGCCACAAGGTGCTCGTCTTCAGCCAGTTCGTCGACCATCTGACCTTGATCCGCCAGCACCTGGAACAGCATGGCGTGCGCTACCAGTACCTCGATGGCGCCACACCCATGCAGGAGCGCAAGCGCCGCGTGGATGCCTTCCAGGCCGGCGAAGGCGATGTCTTCCTGATCAGCCTGAAGGCGGGCGGCATGGGCATCAACCTGACGGCGGCCGATTACGTGATCCACATGGACCCGTGGTGGAATCCGGCCGTGGAAGACCAGGCCTCGGACCGCGCCCACCGCATGGGGCAGTTGCGCCCCGTCACCATCTATCGCCTGGTGGCCAGGCACACGATCGAGGAAGGCATCGTTGAATTGCACCAGCACAAGCGCGACCTGGCCGACAGTCTGCTGGAAGGCAGCGACGCGGCCGCGCGCATGTCTGCGGGCGACATGCTGGGCATGCTGCAGGAGGGCTTGAAGCGATGAGCTTGAAAAATAAATGGCAAGCGGCGTTCCATGCGATGATCTCTTTTCCCTGTGTTGATACCCTGCCATGACCGACCTTATCGCCACCAGCGCCGGCCAGCGCGCCACCTTCTTGTGCGGCAAATCCTGGACCGCCTACGTCAGCACCTTCATCATCGCCGTGCTGCTGTTTTTCGCCGCCCTGCCCCTGGCTTTCAAGTACAACACGCGCGCCGCCCTCGTGGTGCTGATCGGTTCGGCGCTGATCGTCGGCTACCGCGTGCTGACCATCCGCAGCTACCAGCTGTACTACGACGAGGCGGGCGTGTGGCTGGCCTCCGGCATCTTGCCGTGGAAGAAAAAAACTGATGGGCGTCAAATGGCGCGACATGGATGAAGCCGTCTATGAAACGAACTTCTGGAGCTGGCTGTTCCAGTCGTATACGGTGCGCGTCAGCCAGCGCTACACGCAGGACATCGAGATCCACGCCACCGGCATGGCACGCGGCAAGGATGCCGTGGCGGCCCTGAATGCGCGCCATCAGGAACTGCTGGGCGGCAGCGCCATCGTCGTCTAGGCCAGGCAGCCGGGCGGCGCGAGCGCAAAAATCTGCGCAGCGGCGGCAATTAATGCTAATCTTTGGGCCGCCCTGGCAAGCAAAGCCAACCTTTCAATAGTTGTTTGTTGCCTATATTGTCAGTTTTTTGTTTACTGATAATAACAAATAGCCAAATATTCAAGAGATGAACTATGCTGATAAAAAATAAAGTTGCGCTCGCCGCATTGATGATGGCCTTCACGCTGACACCGGCCAGCGCCGCCAAGAAGCCGCAAAAGAACGGCAAGGCAAGCACCAGCAGCAGCAAGAAAAAAAGCGTCGGCAAGAAAGCCGCCGTCGTCACCGCCGCCACGGCTGCCACCGCCGCGGCCGCCGCGAACGAGACCAGCAGCGACCGCTCGATGAATAACCTCAGCGGCCAGTTCCTCACGGCCCTGTGGCGCCTGGATCCGGAAAGCGCGATTGCCGCCGGCAAATACGACGGCGCCGCCAACCTCACCATCCCGGATGCGGCCAGCCGCCAGAAGCAACTGGCGTTTATCGAAGAATGGCTGGGCAAGTTCGGCAAGCTGAACGCGAGCAAAATGTCGGACAAACAACGTACCGACCTGGCCCTGCTGACCAACAAACTGCAGTCGGACCGCTGGTATCTGACCACCTTCCGCGAGTTCGAATGGAATCCCGCCCAGTACAACGTGGCCGGCACCATCGACTTCATCCTGAACACGGAATACGCGGCGCAGCCGCAGCGCCTGCGCACCTTGCTCAAGCGCATCGCCACGGTGCCGCAATATTACTTGGCCGCGCGCGCCAGCATCGTCAACCCGACACGCGAACACACGCAGCTGGCCATTGCCCAGAGCGCTGGCGTGCTCAGCGTGCTTGACGACCTGAACAAGACGGCGCAGGCGTCGATCCTGACGCCGACCGAGAAGCAGCTGTACCACGCCCGCGTCACTGCGGCCCGCACGGCCGTGCAAGGCTATGCCGCCTGGCTGACGGAGCAGGATGCCGCGCTGGCGCAGAATGGCAATGCGCGCTCCTTCCGCATCGGCAAGGATTTGTACGAGCAGAAATTTGCCTACGATATCCAGGCCAGCGTGAGCGCCGAACAGATGTACCAGAAAGCCCTGGCCGCGCGTGAAAAGCTGCTTGAACACATGGATAGCCTGTCCGACGAACTGTGGCTGAAAACCATGGGCAACACGGCCAAGCCGGCCGACCGCACGGCGAAGATCGGCATGGTGATCGACAAGCTGTCGAGCAACCACGTGGCCGCCGCCGACTTCGTGCCGGAAATCCGTCGCCAGATTCCCGAGCTGCAGGAATGGGTCACCAGCCACAACCTGCTGACCATGGATCCGAAAAAGCCCCTGGTCGTGCGTGAAACGCCGGCCTATCAGCGCGGCGTGGCCGGTGCCAGCATCGAAGCACCGGGCCCTTACCGTCCGCAGGACCGCACCTATTACAATGTGACGCCGCTCGATGGCGAAACGCCGGAACAGGCGGAAAGCAGCTTGCGTGAATACAACCACTGGATCTTGCAGATCCTGAATATCCACGAAGCCATTCCCGGCCATTACACGCAGCTCGTGTACGCCAACAAGTCGCCGTCCTTGGTCAAGTCGATCTTCGGCAATGGCGCCATGATCGAAGGCTGGGCCGTGTATGGCGAGCGCATGATGCTCGAGTCGGGCTATGGCAATAACGCGCCGGAAATGTGGCTGATGTACTCGAAGTGGAACTTGCGCAGCGTCACCAACACCATCCTCGACTACAGCGTGCACGTGCTGGGCATGACGGAAGCGCAGGCACTCGACCTGCTGACGCGCCAGGCTTTCCAGACCAAGCGCGAAGCAACGGAAAAATGGCGCCGTGTGCAGTTGAGCTCGGTACAACTGACCAGCTATTTCAGTGGCTACAGCGAAATCATGGACTTGCGCGAACAGCGCAAGCAAGCCCTGGGCAACAAATTCGTGCTGAAGGATTTCCATGAGCAATTCCTCAGCTACGGCAGCGCCCCCGTGAAAGTCATCAAGGAACTGATGAATTAAGCGGCTTTGTTTCCATGGGAAGGGCGCTGCGGCGCCCTTTTTTTGTGCTCCGCATGCGCGTTTGCGCCAGCGCAAACCACCCCGCTCCGTGAGCGCTAATCTGCTGTGAAGGCAGGCGCCGCCGCACTCCTCGCTGGCAATTGCCGATTTTCCTGCTAGGCTGGATATCAGGAGCGTCCATGCATATGCCCATCCAGTTCGACACCCTCGATTACGCCAAACGCCTCGCCTCGGCCGGCGTGCCCATGCCGCAGGCGGAAGCGCATGCGTCGGCCCTGGGCGATGTGCTCGGTTCGGCTGTCGTCGTGCATGGCGAACTGGCGGCGCTGGAGCGCAATCTGCTGGGGGAAATCAAGCTGGTGTCGCACAAGGTCGACACCAAGTGTGGCGCCCTGGAATTCAAGATCGACGGGCTGGAGCGGACACTCGATGGCAGCAAAGATGCGCTGGAGCAGACATTCGATACGAGGGTAAATGCACTGGAACAAAAATTCGATACCAGGATCGATGCGCTGGAACAGAAAGTCGATACCCGGGTCGATGCGCTGGAACAAAAAATCGATGCCCGGATCGATGTACTGGAACAGAAACTCGATACCAGGGTCGGTGCACTGGCACAGAAACTCGATACCAGGGTCGATGCACTGGCACAGAAATTCGATACCAAGGTCGATGCGCTGGAACAGAAATTCGATGCCAGATTCGATCACTCGGAGCACAAATTCGATGCCCGCCTGGAACGCCTGGACTTGCGCCATGGGGCGGACATGAAACACGTGTACTGGATGATGAGCACCCTGATCCTGCTCAACCTGGGCATCCTCAGCAAACTGATGCTGCAGTAAGCACTCACCAAGCGACTGCCCAAAGAAAAAGCCGCTGCTCCCGAAAGAGGCCAGCGGCTTTTGCTTGCGCGCCCGCCAGACGTCTAGGACGCCTCTTCCGGCGCCTGCGTGGCCTTGACGAAGATCGGCGCCACCAGCAGGCCCAGCTCGAACAGCAAACACATGGGGATGGCCAGCGAGAACTGGCTGACCACGTCCGGCGGCGTGACGATGGCGGCGATGACGAAGGCGCCGACGATGATGTAGGGGCGCACTTCCTTGAGTTTCGCGATGGAAACCAGGCCCATGCGCACGAGGATCACCACCACGACGGGCACCTCGAAGGTGGCGCCAAAGGCCAGGCACATCGACATGACGAAGTCGAGGTAGTTTTCGATATCCGGCGTGACCGCGATCGAGGAAGGCGAAAAATCGCTGATAAAGTGGAAGACGCGGCCAAAGACAAAGAAATAGCAGAAGGCCACGCCGGCCATGAACAGCAGCGACGAGGAAATGACCAGCGGCGCGATCAGGCGCTTTTCATGCGTGTACAGGCCGGGGGCGATGAACGCCCACATCTGGTACAGCACCCAGGGCAAGGCAACGATGAAGGCAATCACCAACGTCACTTTCATCGGCACCAGGAACGGCGAAATGACGCCGGTGGCGATCATTTTCGAGCCGGCCGGCAGCGAGGCGATCATCGGTGCGGCGATGAAATCGTAGATCTGCGACGGACCGGGCCAGTAAAACAGGATGGCGCAGACGACGGCGATGCCGATCGAGGCTTTCACCAGGCGGTTGCGCAGCTCGATCAGATGCGAGATAAAGGTTTCTTCCACCGGGGATTTGCTACTCATGAGTAAAAGGAGGAGGAACTGGCGCGCGGACGGAAGCGCGCCACGCGGGCGGCCGCCGACTGCACGTGCGTCTTGCCGCCATGGCGCTGCTTGTACCAGCCAGGCACGGCGGAGTTGCGCACCAGCTTTTTGCGGCGGAATTCGCGTGCCTTGCGGGCCAGGTCATCGTTGGTGGCGCGCAGCATGGCTTCGTGGGCGTCATGCCCGTCGTCGTGACCCGCATACGAGGTCGAGTCGCCACGCCAGGCGTTTTCCACCTCGGCCAGGTTGCCGGAAATCGAGTTTTCCACGCCATGCATGGATTTCTCCACGCTTTGCTTGACGGACTGGGCGGCATCCTGCACTTCCTTCTGCAGGTTTTTCAGCTCCTCCATCTCGATTTCACGCGAGACTTCGGACTTCACCTGGTTCAGATAGCGCTGCGCGCGGCCATACAGGGTACCGGCCATGCGCGCCACTCTCGGCAGCTTTTCAGGGCCGATGACTATCAACGCAACCACGCCGATGATGGCGATTTTAGAGAGACCGAGATCGATCATAAGCGGACAAGGCTGTTACCGGACGAGGCAAGCGCCCCGCCACGCTATCAGGACTTGTTTTTCTCTTTCGTCTCGACGTCGATGGTGCTTTTGTCGGCCACTTGCGATGGCGCAGCAGGAGGGGTGTTGGTGGCAGACGCATCATCGTCGCCCTTGACGCCATCCTTGAAGCCTTTGACGGCCTTGCCGATATCACCGCCCATATTGCCCAGTTTCTTGGTGCCGAAGACCAGCATCACAATGACCAGAACGATCAGCCAGTGCCAAATACTCAATGAACCCATCATATTCTCCTTGCGGGACGGTGCCCGATAGCGTCAACCAATGCCGGTAGTATACACGCGAACCCGGCGCGCGGCGAAATCAGTGCTGGCCGCGCCAGGGACGCGGGCCGCCATACACGTGCATGTGCAGGTGATACACCTCTTGCCCGCCGTCCGGGCCGCTGTTGATCATGGTCTTGAAGCCACCGGACGGCACGCCATCGGCGTCGTAGCGGACGGCGCAACCGAACTCGGCAGCGAGTTTTGGCGCCAGGCGCAGCAGCTTGCCCAGCACTTGCGTGTAGCTGTCGTCGCAGTCGGACAGGCTGGCCACGTGCTGTTTCGGGATCAACAGCAGGTGCACGGGCGCGGCCGGATTGATGTCGTTGAAGGCCAGCAAGTCCTCGTCTTCATACACGATGGTCGAAGGAATTTGTTTTGCAGCAATCTTGCAGAAAATACAGTTATCCACGTCCACTCCAATAAGTCAGTGTTGATCCGCTTCGCCCGCGTCGCGCAACTCGTCCTTGCGCGCGGCTTTCTCTTCCAGTCCGGACAGGCCTTCGCGGCGCGCCAGCTCGTCGAGCACCTGCTGCGGCGTCAGGTCGAACTGCGCCAGCATCACCAGCGAGTGAAACCACAGGTCGGCGCACTCGTACAGCACCTTCGACGGGTCGTTGTCGCGGCGCGCATCCTTGGCGGCCATCACGGTTTCCGTCGCTTCCTCGCCGATTTTTTTCAAAATCGCATCATCGCCCTTGGCAAACAGGCGCGCCACGTACGAGGTCGCAGGGTCGCCGCCATTGGCCAGCTTGCGCGATTCGATCACGGCGGCCAGGCGTTTCAAGGTTTCGCTCATTTGTTCTTGCTTTCCGCGTAAATCGTCTCAGGGTCTTTCAGCACGGGATCGGTGACTTGCCATTCGCCGGTTTTTTCGTCGCCTTCAAACTTCTGGAAGAAGCACGAGTGGCGGCCCGTATGGCAGGCGATGCCGCCAGCCTGCTCGATTTTCAGCAAGACCACGTCTTCGTCGCAATCGAGGCGGATTTCCAGCACCTTTTGCGTGTGGCCGGACTCTTCGCCCTTGTGCCACAGCTTCTTGCGCGAACGGCTCCAGTACACGGCTTCGCCCAGCTCCACCGTGCGCGCCAGCGCGTCGCGGTTCATCCAGGCAAACATCAGCACGTCATTGCTGCCCGCTTCCTGCGCGATCACGGGCACCAGGCCATGCTCGTCCCACTTGACCTTTTTCAGCCACTTGGCATTGCTCGATACAATTGTTGCGTTTTGCATGTTCTTCTATCCTGCTGATATTGACTGCTGCTATTTACGCCAGGCGCATGGGAATGCCCTGCTGCGCCATGAAACGCTTGGCTTCCTGCACCGTGTGCTGGCCATAGTGGAAGATGCTGGCGGCCAGCACGGCGTCCGCGCGGCCCACCTTGATGCCATCGACCAGGTCCTGCAAGCCGCCCACGCCGCCCGAGGCGATCACGGGAATGCTGACGGCGTCGGACACGCCGCGCGTCAGGCCCAGGTCGAAGCCCACCTTGGTGCCGTCGCGGTCCATGCTGGTAAGCAAGATTTCTCCGGCGCCCAGGCTTTCCATTTTACGCGCCCACTCGAACGCATCCAGGCCGGTGGCATTGCGCCCGCCGTGGGTAAACACTTCCCACTTGCCGGGCGACACCTGCTTGGCATCGATGGCCACGACGATGCATTGCGAGCCGTGCTTTTGCGACGCTTCGTACACCAGTTGCGGGTTCGTCACGGCCGAGGTATTGATGCTGACCTTGTCGGCGCCAGCGTTGAGCAGCCGGCGCACATCTTCCACCACGCGCACGCCGCCGCCCACCGTCAGCGGAATGAACACTTGCGAGGCGACGGCTTCGATGATGTCGAAGATCAGGCCACGGTTGTCGCTGGACGCGGTAATGTCGAGGAAAGTGATTTCATCGGCGCCCTGCTCGTCATAGCGGCGGGCAATTTCCACCGGGTCGCCGGCGTCGCGCAATTCCGTGAAATTGACGCCTTTGACGACGCGGCCATTGGTCACGTCGAGGCAGGGGATGATACGTTTTGCAAGCATGATGAGTTCCAGATTGTCGCCAGGCCGGGACGTGCGCGTGCACGCTCCCGGCCGGGCTGGCTTAAACGGCGGCGTCGGTCAGTTCGTCGGCGCGTTCCTGCGCCTGCGCCAGGTCGATCGTGCCTTCATAGATGGAACGGCCGCAGATCACGCCTTCGATGCCTTCGGCCTGGACCGCGCACAGCGCTTCCACGTCGCCGATATTGTGCAGGCCGCCCGAAGCGATGACGGGGATTTTGACGGCTTGCGCCAGCTTGACGGTGGCCTCGATATTGATGCCGCCCATCATGCCGTCGCGGCCGATGTCCGTGTAGATGATCGACTCAACGCCGTAGGCTTCGAATTTTTTCGCCAGGTCGATCACTTCGTGGCCGGACATCTTGCTCCAGCCATCGGTTGCCACCTTGCCATCCTTGGCGTCGAGGCCGACGATGATGTGGCCGGGGAAGGCGCTGCAGGCGTCATGCAGGAAGCCGGGGCTTTTCACGGCCGCCGTGCCGATGATGATGTAGCTGATGCCGGCGTCCAGGTAGCGCTCGATGGTGTCGAGGTCGCGGATGCCGCCGCCCAGCTGCACGGGGATTTCCTCGATGTCGTGTTCCACGGCGAAATCCTGCACGGCCTTCAGGATGGCCTTGACGGCGCCTTCGTTCTTCGGCTTGCCCGCAAAAGCGCCATTCAGGTCGACCAGGTGCAGCCGGCGCGCGCCTTGCTTGAGCCAATGGAGGGCCATGTCGGCCGGGTCTTCGGAAAATACGGTGGCAAGTTCCATATCGCCTTGTTTCAGGCGTACGCAGTGACCGTCTTTCAGGTCGATGGCGGGAATAAGCAGCATGGTCAGTGTGGTCTAGAGTGAGTGTGAGGAGCGAAAAAAAGCCGGAAAGATAAGGTCAAGGTTGCCAATGAACGAAGTTCTTGTACAGCTGCAAGCCAGCGGCAGCGCTTTTCTCAGGGTGAAACTGTGTCGCGAAAATATTATCACGGCCGACGGCGCACGCGAACGGTGCGCCATAGATAGTCTCGCCGACCGTGTGCGCCGCCACTTGAGGTTGAGCAAAATAGCTGTGCACAAAGTAAAAATAAGCGTTGTCGGCGATGCCAGCCCACATGGCATGGGACGCCGTTTGCCGCACTTGGTTCCAGCCCATTTGCGGCACCTTGAAGCGCGAGCCGTCTTCCTGCTCCTGGCCGTCGAGCTGGAAGCGCACGACTTTGCCTGGCAGCAAGCCCAATCCGGCCGCATCGCCTTCTTCGCTGCGTTCGAACAGCATTTGCTCGCCGATGCACACGCCCAGCACGGGCTTGCTGTCGGCGGCGCGCAGCAGCGCTTCGAGCACGCCCGATTCGCGCAGGCTGCGCATGCAGTCGGGCATGGCGCCCTGGCCCGGCAGGACGATGCGGTCGGCGCTGTCGATGTCGGCCACTGCGCCGGAAATACGCACATCGGCTTCCGGCGCCACGGCACGCAGGGCCTGCGCTACCGAGCGCAGGTTGCCCATGCCGTAATCCACCACCACAATTTTATTCATGTTTGATCTCGGAATCTACAGGATAGCGGGCGCTTACAGGCTGCCCTTGGTCGACGGAATGATGCCGGCCGCGCGCTCGTCGAGCTCGGCAGCCATGCGCAGCGCGCGGCCAAAGGCCTTGAACACGGTTTCGCACTGGTGGTGGGCATTCGTGCCGCGCAAGTTGTCGATATGCAAGGTCACGCCCGCGTGGTTGACGAAGCCGCGGAAAAATTCCAGGGTCAGGTCGACGTCGAAGCCGGCGATCATGGCGCGCGTAAACGGGATGTGGTATTCGATGCCCGGGCGGCCCGAGAAATCGAGCACCACGCGCGACAGCGCCTCGTCCAGCGGCACATAGGCGTGGCCGTAGCGGCGGATGCCCTTCTTGTCGCCGATGGCCTTGGCCACGGCCATGCCCAGGGTGATGCCCACGTCTTCCACCGTATGGTGGTTGTCGATATGCACGTCGCCGGTCGCTTCGATATCCAGGTCGATCAAGCCGTGGCGGGCGATCTGGTCCAGCATATGGTCGAGGAAGGGCACGCCGGTGTTCAGCTTTTGCTGGCCGGTACCGTCCAGGTTGAGGGCGACGCGAACTTGCGTCTCATTGGTGTTGCGCGTGATTTCTGCGGTGCGGGTCATGGGAGGCTCTGGCGATTGGCTAAACGAGGGATACCTTGAAGGCATCGTAAAAAACGGAATTGTCTTCCGGGGTGCTGACGCTGATGCGCAGGCAATTGGCCAGCGCAACATGCATTTTACTCATATTTTTAATTAAAACCCTGTGGGCAAGCAGTTTGGCGCAAACATCGTCGGCATCAGCCACACGAATCAGAAGAAAATTTGCCTTCGAGGGAAACACGGTCACGCCAGGCAGCTCTGCCAGGCGCAGCGCCAGGTCATCGCGCGCGCTGTTGAGCAAGGCCGCCTGCGCATTGAGCACATCGATGTGTTCAAGCGCGAATTCGGCCGCCGCCTGCGTCAGCACATTGACGTTGTATGGCGGGCGCACTTTTTCAAATTGCGCCAGCAGCTTGGGTGCTGCCGACATATAGCCGAGGCGGATGCCGGCCAGGCCCAGTTTCGACACGGTGCGCATCACCACCAGGTTTTCGAACTCGGGCAGGCGGCCCATGAAACTTTGCTGCGCGAACGGCTCATACGCTTCATCGACGACGGCGATGCCCGTGTCGCCGAGCGCCGCGAGGATGCGCTCGATATCGGCGCTGGCAAACAGGTTGCCCGTCGGGTTGTTCGGGTACGCGAGGAAGACCAGCGCCGGGCGGTGCTGTTCGATGGCCGCCAGCATGGCCGGCATGTCCAGGCTGAAGTCACTCTTCAAATGCACGCCGACGAAATCCATGCCGGCAAACTGCGCCGAACGCGCATACATGACGAAGGCGGGAACGGGCGCCAGCAGCACGGCGCGCTGGCCCGGCTGCTGCGTGGCGCAGGCCATGGCCAGGATGGAGATCAGTTCATCGGAACCGTTGCCCAGCAGGACATCGTAGCCGGCGGGCACGCCGAGTTTGGCGCAAATGGCGTGTTGCAGGCTGGCGTACGACGGCGGGTAGCGGTTCAGCACGACACTGGCCAGGCGCGCGCCCAGCGCGTCGCGCAAATGCTGAGGCAGCGGATACGGGTTTTCCATCGCATCGAGTTTGATATATCCGCTGGCATCGGCTACCTGGTAGCTGTTGACGGCCCGCACATCGGGCCGCACGGTGTTGCTGATTAACTGATCGAGGAAAGACATGCTGCAAACACTCCTGAGGGAATTAAATGGAGACTAAATAACGACGTCTTCCGGCACGGCGGCGCTGCGCGCCTTGCGGGCCAGGGCTTTTTTCACGGCCGGCGGCTTTTTTGCGGCGGGCGTTTTTTTACTCACCGCCTTGGCGGCCTTCGGCGCGGTGCTGGCCGCGGTGCGGCGCTTGGCCGCGACCTTCTTTTCCGCCTGCGGCGCGGCCGGTTCGGCCAGCTCCTGTGCCAGCGCCGTCAATCGCTGTTCGATAATGGCGCAGTAGTCGGGATTGAGTTCAAAGCCGACGAAGTCGCGACCGCAGCGCTTCGCCGCCAGCGCCGTGGTGCCGCTGCCCATGAACAGGTCGAGCACCACGCCGCCGGGCGGGCACGAGGCCTTGACCATGCGCTCGATGATTTCGAGCGGCTTTTGCGTCGGGTGGTCGGCCCGTTCCGGGTGTTCCTTGTGCAGGCGCGACACGCTCCACAAGTCTTTCGGGTTGTAGCCCACTTCCAGCCATTTGGCGCCGATGAAAATCGAACGCGAACGGGCTTTCTTGGTGGCCGCGTCGTAGGCGATGCGCACCGCGTCAAGGTCGAAGTAGTAATCCTTGCGCTTGACGAAGAAGCCGATGGTGTCGTGCACCGATGAAAAGCTGCGCACGCTGCCGCCCATGGACGGCACGCGGCGGTCCCAGATGATTTCATTCATCATCGCCATGCGCTGTTTCAGCATGACGAAGATCTCCGGCGAATAGCGCCAGGTCAGAAAAATGTACAGGCTGCCGTTGGCTTTCAGCTTGGGCAGCGCCGCATCGATCCACTGTTCCGTCCAGCGCAGGTAGTCGGCCACCGACTGCTGGTCCGAGGCATTGCCGTAATCCTTGCCCAGGTTGTACGGCGGGTCCGTCAGGATCAGGTCCACCGAGCCATCGGGAATGCGCGCCAGCCCCGCCAGCGCGTCTTCGCAATACACCCGGTTGACCCAGTCCGGCCGCTCCGCCGCTGCCATCATGGCTGCGGCTTCAAACGCAGTTCCGCGCTGCGCGCGTGCGCTTGCAAGCCTTCGCCGTACGCCAGCGTGGCGGCGACACGGCCCAGGGTTTGCGCGCCCGCTTCACTGACGTGAATGATGGACGAGCGCTTCTGGAAGTCGTACACGCCCAGCGGCGACGAGAAGCGCGCCGTGCGCGAGGTCGGCAGCACGTGATTGGGACCGCAGCAATAGTCGCCCAGCGATTCGGACGAGAAGCGACCGAGGAACATGGCGCCCGCGTGGCGGATCTGTTCGGCCCACTGCTGCGGGTTGTCCGCCGAGATTTCCAGGTGTTCCGCAGCGATGGCATTGGCGATCTCGCAGGCCTCTTCCATGCTGCGCACCTTGATCAGCGCACCGCGGTCGGCCAGCGAAGTGCTGATGGTGGCCTGGCGCGGCATCGTCGGCAGCAGCTTGGCGATGCTCTCTTCGACTTGCGCGATGTAGTCCGCGTCCGGGCACAGCAAAATGGCTTGCGCCAGTTCGTCGTGCTCGGCCTGCGAAAACAGGTCCATCGCCACCCAGTCCGGGTCCGTGGTGCCGTCGCACAGCACCAGGATTTCGGATGGTCCGGCAATCATGTCGATGCCGACGATGCCGAACACGCGGCGCTTGGCGGCGGCCACGTAGGCGTTGCCCGGACCGACGATCTTGTCCACGGCGGTGATGCTCTGCGTGCCATACGCCAGCGCGCCGACGGCTTGCGCGCCGCCGATGGTGATCACACGCGTCACGCCGGCGATGGCGGCGGCGGCCAGCACCATCTGGTTTTTCACGCCATCGGGCGTCGGCACCACCATGATGATCTCGCTCACGCCCGCCACGTGCGCGGGAATGGCGTTCATCAGCACGGACGACGGATACGCGGCCTTGCCGCCCGGAACGTAGATGCCGACCCGGTCCAGCGGCGTGATCTTCTGCCCCAGCACCGTGCCATCGGGCTCGGTGTAGGTGAAGCCGCGCAATTCCTCGCGCTGGCGTTCGTGGAAGGCGCGGATGCGCTGGGCGGCGATCTGCAGCGCCTCGCGCTGGGCCGACGGCAAGCCGTTCAGGGCCGCCTGCAATTCGGCCTGCGAAATATCGAAGGCTGCCATTTCCGCAGCGCCGCCATGCGGGATGCGGTCAAAACGGTTGGTGTATTCCAGCACGGCGGCATCGCCGCGCGTCTTCACATCGGCCAGGATTTTTGCGACCGACGTTTCAATCGCCGCATCGGTACCCTCCTCGAACGCCAGCAGCGTGTCGAGCGATTGTTGGAAACCTTCCTGGCTTGAATCGAGCTTGCGTATCTGTATCGGCATAATCGGCTTTCTGCTACTGAATGTCTAGGCTTGCGAGGCGGTTTGCGAGGCGCGTTCAAACGCCTCGATGATCGGCTGCAGGCGCTCGCGCTTGAGTTTTAACGCCGCCTGGTTGACCACCAGGCGCGACGAGATTTCCATGATGTGCTCAACCTCGACGAGGTTGTTGGCGCGCAGGGTGCTGCCGGTGCTGACCAGGTCGACGATGGCGTCGGACAGGCCGACCAGCGGCGCCAGTTCCATCGAACCATACAGCTTGATCAGGTCGACGTGCACGCCCTTGGCGGCGAAATGCTCGCGCGCCGTGTGCACGAACTTGGTGGCCACGCGCAAGCGCGCGCCCTGGTGCACGGCTTTTTCGTAGTCAAAACCGGCCTGCACCGCCACCGACATGCGGCAGGCGGCGATATTCAGGTCGATCGGCTGGTACAGGCCTTCGCCGCCGTGTTCCAGCAACACGTCCTTGCCGGCCACGCCGAAATCGGCCGCGCCGTACTGCACATAGGTCGGCACGTCGCTGGCGCGCACGATGATGACGCGCACGTTCGGATCGTTGGTGGCCAAAATCAGCTTGCGCGAGGTATCCGGGTTTTCCAGCACACGGATGCCGGCCGCTTCCAGCAACGGCATGGTGTCTTCAAAAATGCGGCCCTTCGACAGCGCCAGAATCAGCTGGGAGCTATCTCCCGTGTTCGATCCGTTCATGCTCGTTCCTTGTTATTGTTATTTGACGCGTACGATGTTGGCACCGACTGCAGAGAGCTTCACTTCCATGCGGTCGTAGCCGCGGTCGAGGTGATAGATGCGGTCGATCAGGGTTTCGCCATCGGCGGCCAGGGCCGCGATCACCAGCGATGCCGAAGCGCGCAGGTCGGTGGCCATCACGGGTGCGCCGCGCAGCTGCTTGACGCCGGCGATGCTGGCGGTATTGCCGTCGATGGTGATGTCGGCGCCCAGACGGTTCATTTCCTGCACGTGCATGAAACGGTTTTCAAAAATCGTCTCGGTGACGCGGCTGGCGCCATTGGCGATGGTGTTGACGGCCATGAACTGCGCCTGCATGTCGGTCGGGAAGCCCGGGTATTCCGTGGTGCGGAAGCTGACGGGATTCGGACGGGCCGACATCTCGGCGCGGATCCAGTCGGCGCCGAAGGTCATCGTCAGGCCCATGGCGCGCAGCTTGTCGAGCGCCGCGTCGAGGATATCGGTGCGCACGTTGCGCAGGGTGATATCGCCGCCGGTGGCCGCCACGGCGCACAGGAAGGTACCCGTTTCGATACGGTCGGCGATTACCGCGTGCGAGGCGCCGTGCAGCGCGTCGACGCCCTGGATCACCAGGCGGCTGGTGCCGATGCCGTCGATCTTCGCGCCCATGGCCACCAGCAGGTGCGCCAGGTCCGTCACTTCCGGTTCGCAGGCGGCGTTTTCCAGGATGGTCTCGCCTTCGGCCAGGGTCGCAGCCATCAGCAGGTTCTCGGTGCCGGTGACGGTGATCATGTCGGTGACGATGCGCGCGCCTTTCAGCTTGGCGCACTTGGCGTAGATGTAGCCCGCTTCAATGCGGATCTCGGCGCCCAGCGCCTCCAGACCCTTGATGTGCTGGTCGACAGGACGCGAACCGATGGCGCAGCCGCCCGGCAGGGAAACCTTGGCTTCGCCGAAGCGCGCCAGCAGGGGACCGAGCACGAGGATCGAGGCGCGCATGGTTTTCACCAGTTCATACGGCGCTTCCAGGGTGTCGATGGCGCTGCCGTTGAGGACCACGCGGTCGCCGTCCTGCTGCACTTTCAGGCCCGTCTGGCCCAGCAGTTTCAGCATGGTGGCGACGTCGTGCAAATGCGGCACGTTGCTCAGGTTCAGGTCACCCGCCGTCAGCAGGCCGGCGCACAGGATGGGCAGGGCGGCGTTTTTCGCGCCAGAGATGGCGATGTCGCCGTTCAGGCGGTTGCCGCCGTTGATCAGGAGCTTGTCCATGTGCTTATCCTTGGAATTCTTCAGGTGTCAGGGTTTTCATCGACAGCGCGTGGATTTCTTCGCGCATGCGGTCGCCCAGTGCCGCGTAGACGATCTGGTGGCGCTGAATCAGGCGCTTGCCGGCAAACGCGGGCGAGACGATCACGGCCTGGAAGTGCTGGCCATCGCCCTCCACTTCAAGGTGCGTGCATTCGAGGCCGGCCGACAAGTAGCCGTGGATCAGTTCTGGTGTGGTGGTCACGATAAGTCCTTGATATTGAATAATGTGGTGATGTGATGTGCCGCGATCAGTGGCGCAAGCGATAGCCGCTCTTGAGCAGGCGGATCGATACCAGCGCCAGGATCACGAGGAAGCCGGCGACGATGGATAAACTCAGCCACGGGCTGACGTCGGAGGTGCCGAAGAAGCCGTAGCGGAAGCCGTCGATCATGTAGAAAAAGGGATTCAAATGCGACACCGTCTGCCAGAACGCGGGCAGCGAGTGGATCGAGTAGAACACGCCCGACAGGAAGGTGGCCGGCATGATCAGGAAATTCTGGAAGGCGGCCAGCTGGTCGAATTTCTCGGCCCAGATGCCGGCGATCAGGCCCATGGTGCCCAGCATGGCGGCGCCCAAAAAGGCGAAGACGACGATCCACAGCGGTGCGACAAACGACAGGTCGGCGAACCAGCAGGTGATGGCAAATACGCCAAAGCCCACGGCCAGGCCGCGCGCGACCGAAGCGAGTACATACGCCGAGAAGATTTCCCAGTGCGACAGGGGCGTGAGCAGCACGAACACCAGGTTGCCCGTGATCTTGGACTGGATCAGCGAGGACGAGGAATTGGCGAACGCGTTTTGCAGCACGCTCATCATCACCAGGCCGGGAATCAGAAAGGCCGTGTAGCTGACGCCGGGGCTAGGCTCGACCCTGCCGTCGAGCACATGGCCGAACACCAGCAGGTACAGCATCGACGTGAGCACGGGCGCGGCCACGGTTTGCGTCGCCACTTTCCAGAAGCGCAGCGTCTCTTTGTAGACGAGGGTGCGAAATCCTGTCGAAATCATACGGTACCTTTATCCATGATCTGCAAGAAGATATCTTCCAGGTCGGCTTGTTGCAATTGCATTTCGTCGATCTCGGCGCCCGCTTCACGCAGGCGGGCGAGGATTTTCTCGACTTCGCTGTATTCGTTGACGCGCAGGCTGAACTTGTTGGGCGCCTGCGGCTCCTCCGGGTGCAAGACCAGGTGCCGCAGGTCGGCCGGCAAGACGCCGTGTTTCAGGTGCACCTGCAGCTGCGAGCCGGCGATGCGGCGGATCAGGGCCGACATGGTGTCGAGCGCCACCACCTTGCCGGTTTTCAGCATGGCGACGCGCTGGCACATGGCTTGCGCCTCTTCCAGGTAGTGGGTGGTCAAGACGACGGTGTGGCCGCCTTCGCGGTTCAGGCGCGAGATGAACTTCCACAGGGTCTGGCGCAGTTCCACGTCGACGCCGGCGGTCGGCTCATCGAGCACGATGACGGGCGGCTTGTGCACCAGCGCCTGCGCGACGAGCACGCGGCGCTTCATGCCGCCGGACAGGGCGCGCATGTTGGTGTCGGCCTTGCCGGTGAGGTCAAGGTTTTCCATGACCTCGTCGATCCATTTGTCGTTGTTCGGCAGGCCGAAATAGCCGGACTGCAGACGCAGGGTTTCGCGCACGGTGAAAAACGGATCGAACACCAGTTCCTGCGGCACCACACCCAGGTTGCGGCGCGCATTGCGGAAGTCCTTGACCACGTCGTGGCCGTGGATCTTGACGGTGCCCGCGTCGGGCCGTATCAGGCCGGCGATGATGGAAATGAGGGTGGTCTTGCCGGCGCCGTTGGGACCGAGCAGGCCAAAGAACTCGCCTTCCTCGATGGCCAGCGACACGCCGCCCAGCGCCTTGAGCGATTTATAGCTCTTTTCTACATTCGTTATTTGAATTGCGGTCATGTGCTTGTTTCAAGTGTGATGCGTCTGGTGTGATGCGCCAGTGCCGGCAAAATCCAGGCCGACAGGCCGGTGCAGGGCGCCACCTTCAGGGAGGACGGCGCAACAGTCAATTATAGTTGGAAAATTCGTGGAACACTTGGAGTTCAATCCGTCGGCGCTGCTGGCCTGCCGGCTTGAAAGCTACTGCTGATGCGGGGAGTGGGACAGGATCAATGATGATGCAGGTCGGACGGGCTGCGTTCGGCGTGGCCGCCGGCGCTGGCGCAGTCGTCGGCGCTCAAGGTGCTCGAGACGAGCGAGCAGACGCCATACAGCTTGGTGAGGTTTTTCAGGTTGTCCGGCAGGTTTTTCAGCTCCAGCACGCCGCCCGCATCCTGCGCCGCGCGTTGCCACGTGAGCATGACGGAGACGGCGGCCGAATCGACGGCCTTGACGTTGCGCAAATCAAACTTCGTCTGGCCCGAGCGGATGGCGTCCAGACCCTGCTCCAATGCCGAGGTGGCATTGTGCACGGTCAGGGAAGTCAGGGACTGCAAGGTGTCAAGAGAGTCGGGCATGGCGTCGGGCTGCGCTGGTCTGGAGCTGGGTCAGGAGCTATATGATAGCCGATTATTTGGCTTTGGCAGCGGGACGGCTGGCCAGGGCCTTGTTTTTCGCTTGCAAGGTCTTGATCAGGCCATCGATGCCGCCCTTGCTGATCTCGCTGGCAAAGCTGCTTTTGTAGGTTTCCACCAGCCACGCGCCCAGCACGTTGATGTCATAGATCTTCCAGCCGGCCGGGGTTTTCGCCACGCGGTAGTTCAGGGGCACGGGTTCGCCGCGCGCCATGTTCACCTGCGAACGCACTTCCACGTCCGTATCAGCGGGATCGGCGCGCAGCGGCTTGAATTCCACGGTTTCGTTCTTGATCTGCGACAGGGCGCCCGAATACGTGTAGATCAGCAGGGTGCGAAATTCCGCCGCCAGCTGCTTTTGCTGCTCCGGCGTGGCATCGCGCCAGAAGCGGCCGGCGGCCAGGGCCGTCATGCGCTGGAAGTCCACGTAAGGCAAGATCTTGCTTTCCACCAGTTCGGTGACGCGCTTGATATCGCCAGCCTGGATGGCCTTGTCGTTCTTGGCCGTGTCGATCACGTCCTGGCTGATGCGTTTTACCAACACATCGGGCGCTTCCACGGCAGGCGCGGCCTGGGCGGCGGTGGCAAAGGCGATGGTCGCCATCGCGAGCAATTGTTTCATCAATTTCATGGTTGTACCTTTCATGGTGTTGCTATGCACCGGCTGGCGTTGATCGCAGCCGTGGTGTTCTTGCGTCCAGTTTACTCTTGCGACCTGGCTTCGACAGCGACGGTATTGCTACCAGATGTTACGAGGCCGGCAGGCGCCATGTCGGCCGCTGCCGTGGCAGGCGGCGTTTCCACCGGGGCCGGCTGCGGTTGTGCATCGTACTCCGGCGCGTAATCGCTGGTGTCGTTTTTTGGCACTTTACGGTCGCGGCGGTCCGTGTCGCCGTCGAATACCTTGCTTTCGCGTGCCTGCAGGAAACCGTCACGGATGAATTCATAGCGGTCCAGCGCAGCCGCTTCCATCAGGTTGGTGGCGTCGAGCAGCGCGGCGCGCTTGTCGACCACGCGCGTCACCGTGCCGATGTTGCGCACATAGGCCGGATCCTTGTAGCGCCATGGGTCGCCCGCGATATCGAGCGGCAGGGCCACCGTGTCGCGCACGGTCGACGGGCCCAGCAGCGGCAGCATCACGTACGGACCAGACTGCACGCCATACCAGCCCAGGGTCTGGCCAAAGTCTTCGCTATGCTTGGGAATGCCCGCCTGCGACGCGATGTCGATCAGGCCGAAGATACCGAAGGTCGAGTTCATGCTGACGCGCACGACGTCCTGCAAGCCCGCTTCGCCCTTGCCTTGCAGCAAGTTGTTCATGGCGCTCCACACGTCGGACAAGTTGCCGAAGAAGTTGCCCACGCCCGTTTGCACGAACGACGGCGTGACCTTCTTGTAGGCGGTGGCGACCGGTTTCAGGGCCACCTGGTCAACGGTATCGTTGAACTTGAACATGGCGCGGTTGTAGCCCTCAAGCGGGTCGCGCGGATTGGTGCCGGTGGCGCAAGCGCTGACGCTGGCGGCGATGGCCAGGGCCAGGCCGATACGCGCCAGGCTGCCTTTGTTGCTATTCATGGTCGACTCGCTCATTTGCTGTCCTTTCCTTCCGCTGCCTTGCTGTAGATGAACTGATTGATCAGGTCTTCCAGCACTGTGGCCGATTGAGTACGGGCAATCTTGTCGCCCTCCGCCAGGTTGGCCAAATCACCGCCTGCTTCCAGGCCGATATATTGTTCACCCAGCAAACCGGCCGTCAGAATCTTGGCCGAGCTGTCTTTCGGAAATTTGTAGCCATCTTCGATGTCGAGTTGCACCAGCGCCTGATACGTCTTGTCGTCAAACGTGATGGCCGCCACGCGGCCCACCACCACACCGGCGCCCTTGACGGGCGCTTGCGGCTTGAGGCCGCCGATATTGTCGAACTTGGCTGTAATGGTATACGTCTTGCTGAACGACAGCGAGCTCATATTGCCGGCCTTGAACGCCAGAAACATCACCGCCGCCACACCCAGCAAGACGAACAGGCCCACCCAGACATCCAAAGATTTACGTTGCATAAACAATCCTAAATAATTTTTACTTGCTGCCCCCTGCGCAAACCCTGCGCCAGCGGCTAATTTTGTCGCCGATCGGCAATTACTTGCTAAACATCAACGCCGTCATCATGAAATCGAGCCACCACACCATCAGCGACGAAATCACCACGGTGCGCGTGGTGGCACCGGAGACGTCTTCCGGCGTCGGCTGTGCCTGATAACCCTGGAACAGGGCGATGAAGGTCACCGCGACGCCGAAGACCATGCTTTTGACATAGGTGCCGTTGCCAATATCTTTCCAGACATTCACGCCGCCCTGCATCTGCGACCAGAACGAGCCTTCGTCGACGCCGATCAGCACCACGCCGACCAGATAGCTGCCGATGATGCCAACGGCCGTGAAGATGCCGCCCAGAATCGGCATGGCGATCACGCCGGCCCAGAAACGGGGCGCCAGCACGCGCTGGATGGGGTTGACGGCCATCATTTCCATGGCCGACAGCTGCTCGCCCGCCTTCATCAGGCCGATTTCGGCCGTCAGCGAGGTGCCGGCGCGGCCGGCGAACAGCAGTGCCGTCACGACCGGACCCAGCTCACGCATCAGTGACAGCGCCACCAGCTGCCCCAGCGACTGCGTCGCGCCGAAGGTGCTCAGTGTGTAATAGCCTTGCAAACCCAGCACCATGCCGACGAACAGGCCGGACACGGCAATGATCACCACCGAGCGGCTGCCGATATAGAACAGCTGCTCGACCACCAGGCGCGGACGGCGCCACAGGCCACCCGAGGCGCCGATGATGACAAAGAAGGAACGCACGGCAAAGCCGAGGTCTTGTACCGAACGACGCAACCACGCTCCGATCGCTGCCAGGAAACCGGCGATCATCGGCCCGCTCCCGCTTGCAGACCCAGGTCGTCGGCCAGCGACTTGCCCGGATAATGGAAGGGCACGGGGCCATCGGCCTCGGCATTGACGAACTGCTTGACGTACGGATGCGTCGACACGGCCATCTCGGCGGGCGTGCCGTGCGCCACGATCTTGCCCGATGACAGAAAATAGACGTAATCAGCGATGGCGAAACACTCCTTCACATCGTGCGATACCAGAATAGACGTGGAGCCCAGCGCATCGTTCAAATTGCGGATCAAATTGGCCGTCACGCCCATGGAAATCGGATCCAGGCCGGCGAACGGCTCGTCATACATGATCAATTCGGGGTCGAGCGCGATGGCGCGCGCCAGGGCGACGCGGCGGCCCATGCCGCCGGAAATCTCGGCCGGCTTCAGTTGCGCGGCATTGCGCAAGCCCACGGCATGCAGTTTCATCAGCACCAGGGTGCGGATCAGCTCTTCATTCAAGTCCGTGTGTTCGCGCAGCGGGAAGGCGACGTTCTCGAACGCCGTCAGGTCCGTAAACAAGGCGCCATGCTGGAACAGCATGCCCATCTTGCGGCGCAGCTGGTATAACTGCTCGGTCTTGAGCGTATGCACGATCTGGCCGTCGACATTCACGGAGCCCGAACTGGGCCGCAATTGTCCGCCGATCAGGCGCAATACGGTTGTCTTGCCACTCCCGGAACCACCCATGACGGCCACAACTTTTCCACGTGGGAAATCCATTTGAAGGCCCGATAAAATCGAACGTTCTCCATAGGCAAAGTGTAAATCACGGATTTCAACAAGATTTGGCACGACGAGACTCGCTATTTTAATGGCGTATTGTAGTGCAGAAACGCCAATCTCTGCTGAGGCGCCCCCTTGTGCAACCCGGTAGAGGGGGAGAATACAACACTAATGAATCGAAAGTCAGATATTTTATTGTAAAAAACGCCTGCCTGCACGTCCATCCCCCAGCGCCTGGCGACGTGACTAAAATAACAAGGGCCACGGCGCAACGCGCGCCGTGGCCCCCGCTAGAGCAAGCGAGCGAAATCTAGCGCGGCAGCAGGGAGCCGCCCATCAGGAATTCATCGACGGCGCGCGCGCACTGGCGCCCTTCGCGGATGGCCCACACCACCAGCGACTGGCCGCGGCGCATGTCGCCGGCGGCAAACACCTTGGCCACCGAGGTCTGGTAGCAGCCGGCCCCATCCGTTGTCGCCTTGACATTGCCGCGCGCATCCGTGTCGACGCCGAACGCTTGCAGCACCTGTTGTACGGGAGAAACAAAACCCATGGCCAGGAAAACCAGGTCGGCCTTCATCTCGAATTCCGAGTTCGGCACTTCGCTCATCTTGCCGTCTTTCCATTCGACTCTGCAGGCGATCAGCTTTTCCACCTTGCCGCCCTTGCCTTCGAAACGCTTGGTGGCCACGGCCCAGTCGCGCTCGCAGCCTTCCTCGTGCGAGGACGAGGTGCGCAGCTTGGTCGGCCAGTACGGCCAGACCAGCGGCTTGTTTTCCTGTTCCGGCGGCTGCGGCATCAGTTCGAACTGCGCCACCGAGGCGGCGCCATGGCGGTTCGAGGTGCCGACGCAGTCGGAGCCCGTGTCGCCGCCGCCAATCACCACCACATGCTTGCCGGTGGCCTTGATCTGATCCTTGAGTTTGTCGCCCGCGTTGACCTTGTTTTGCAGCGGCAGGAAATCCATGGCGAAATGCACGCCTTTCAGTTCGCGGCCCGGCACGGGCAGGTCGCGCGGCTGCTCGGCGCCGCCGGCCATGATGACGGCGTCGAATTCCTTTTCCAGGTCTTCGGGGAAAATGGTTTCCTTGGCCCAGTTGTTCACGTGGGCAGGGAAGTCCTTGCCGACCAGCACGCTGGTGCGGAAGACCACGCCTTCGGCTTCCATCTGTTTCACACGCAGGTCGATGTGCGACTTTTCCATCTTGAAGTCGGGAATGCCGTAGCGCAGCAAGCCGCCCACGCGGTCGCTCTTTTCAAACACGGTGACGGCATGGCCGGCGCGTGCCAGTTGCTGCGCCGCCGCCAGGCCGGCAGGGCCGGAACCGACGATGGCCACTTTCTTGCCCGTGCTGAATCCCGCTGGCTGCGGCGTGACCCAGCCGTGCTCCCAGCCCATGTCGATGATTTTATGCTCGATGGACTTGATGCCGACCGGATCTTCGTGGATGCCCAGGGTACAGGCCGATTCGCACGGCGCCGGGCAGATGCGGCCCGTAAATTCCGGGAAGTTATTCGTCGAATGCAAAACGTCGAGCGCTTCGCGGTAATTACCGCGGTACACCAGGTCATTCCAGTCGGGAATGATGTTATTTACGGGGCAACCCGTGGTACAGAAGGGGATGCCGCAATCCATGCAGCGCGCGCCCTGCACGGTTGCTTGCGCATCCGACAGGTGCAGCACGAATTCCTTGTAGTTCTTCAGACGCGCGGCAGGCTCCAGATAGTGCTCGTCCTGGCGCTTGAATTCCATGAAGCCGGTAATTTTACCCACGATGTTTCCTTTGTATTTGGCTGGCGGGGAGCGGCCGGGCCGCTCCCTGGTCATTCATTTGGCAATGAGCTGCTGGCTCAGGCGGCGACGGCTTGCACTTCCATGGCGGCGTCAGCTGCCATTTCAATCAGCGCGCGCTTGTATTCGTTCGGGAAGACTTTCACGAACTTGCCGCGCGCCGCGGCCCAGTCATCGAGCAAGACGCGGGCGCGGGTGCTGCCCGTGTGCTTGAAGTGGCGCTCGATCAGGCGCTTGAGGATCACCTCATCGGCTTCCGGCGCGCCGTCGCGGTGCTGCGTATGCCAGGCGTCGCGGTCGACATGCTGTTCCGCTGCCGACACGACCTTGTCCAGGCTGACCATGGCCGTGTTGCACTTGCTGGCAAAGTCGCCGGCCGGGTCGTACACGTAGGCGATGCCGCCCGACATGCCGGCCGCAAAGTTGCGGCCCGTATTGCCCAGGACCACCACCGTGCCGCCCGTCATGTATTCGCAGCCATGGTCGCCCAGGCCCTCGACCACCGTGGTGGCGCCCGAGTTGCGCACGGCAAAGCGTTCGCCGGCCACGCCATTGAAGAAGGCTTCGCCGGCAATCGCGCCGTACAGCACCGTGTTGCCAATGATGATGTTGTCCACGGCCCAGCCGCGGAACTCGGTATTCGGCCGCACGATGATGCGTCCGCCCGACAAGCCCTTGCCCACGTAATCGTTGCCCTCGCCCACCAGGTCGATGGTGATGCCGTGCGCCAGGAAGGCGCAGGCCGACTGGCCCGCCGTGCCTTGCAGCTGGATGTGGATGGTGTCGTCCGGCAAGCCGGCATGGCCGTATTTCTTCGCCACTTCGCCGGACAGCATGGTGCCCACCGTGCGGTTCAAGTTGCGTACGGGCGAGATGAACGAGACGCGCTCGCCCTTTTCCAGCGCCGCGCGCGCTTGCGCGATCAGCTTGTGGTCGAGCGCCTTTTCCAGCGCATGGTCCTGGAACTCGACGTGGCGACAGGCCTGGCCGTCCGGGGTTTCCGGCTTGTGGAAGATGGCCGAGAAGTCCAGGCCCTGCGCCTTCCAGTGCGAAATGGCCTTGGATTTGTCCAGCAGGTCGACGCGACCAATCAGTTCGTCATACGTGCGGATGCCCAGCTGCGCCATCAATTGACGGGCTTCCTCGGCAACGAAGAAGAAGTAATTGACGACATACTCGGGCTTGCCCGAGAACTTGGCGCGCAGCACCGGATCTTGCGTGGCCACGCCCACCGGGCATGTATTCAAGTGGCATTTGCGCATCATGATGCAGCCTTCGACCACCAGCGGCGCCGTGGCGAAACCGATCTCGTCGGCGCCCAGCAAGGCGGCGATGACCACGTCGCGGCCCGTCTTCATCTGGCCGTCGGCCTGCACGCGGATGCGGCTGCGCAAGCCGTTGAGCACCAGGGTTTGTTGCGTTTCGGCCAGACCCAGCTCCCACGGCGTGCCCGCATGTTTCACGGACGACAGTGGCGAGGCGCCCGTGCCGCCATCGTGGCCGGCAACGACCACGTGGTCGGCTTTCGCCTTGGTGACGCCGGCGGCGACCGTACCGATGCCCACTTCCGACACCAGTTTGACGGAAATCGAGGCGCGCGGATTGGCATTCTTCAAGTCATGGATCAGCTGCGCCAGATCTTCGATGGAATAAATGTCATGGTGCGGCGGCGGCGAAATCAGGCCCACGCCCGGCACGGAAAAGCGCAGGCTGGCGATGTATTCGGACACCTTATGGCCAGGCAACTGGCCGCCTTCGCCCGGTTTCGCGCCTTGCGCCATCTTGATCTGGATCTGGTCGGCCGAATTCAGGTAGGCGGCCGTGACGCCGAAACGACCCGACGCCACCTGCTTGATGCGCGAGCGCATGGAATCGCCTTCCTGCAGGGGAATATCGACGACGATCTGCTTGCTGCCGACCACCGACGCCATGGTATCGCCCTGGCGGATCGGAATGCCCTTCAATTCCTGCGTGTAGCGGTTCGGATCTTCGCCGCCTTCGCCCGTATTCGACTTGCCGCCGATGCGGTTCATGGCAACGGCCAGGGTGGCGTGCGCTTCCGTACTGATCGAGCCGAGCGACATGGCGCCCGTGGCAAAACGCTTGACGATTTCCTTGGCAGGCTCCACTTCCTCGAGCGCGATGGCCTTGGTCGGGTCGAGCTTGAACTCGAACAGGCCGCGCAGGGTCAGGTGGCGACGGCTCTGGTCGTTGATGATTTGCGCGTACTCCTTATAGCTGGAGAAATTGTTGCTGCGCGTGGAGTGCTGCAGCTTGGCAATCGCATCCGGCGTCCACATGTGGTCTTCGCCGCGCACGCGGAACGCGTACTCGCCGCCCGCGTCGAGCTTGTCGGACAACACGGGATCGTTGCCGAAGGCCAGCGCATGCAGGCGCAGCGCTTCTTCCGCCACTTCAAACACGCCGATGCCTTCCACGTTCGACGCCGTGCCCTTGAAGTATTTGTCGACCAGCGACTTGTTCAAGCCGATGGCTTCGAAGATTTGCGCGCCGCAGTAAGACATATACGTCGAAATACCCATCTTCGACATGACCTTCATCAAGCCCTTGCCGACGGCCTTGGTGTAATTGTAGATGGCTTTATCGCCCGACAGCTCGCCCGGCAAGCCGTGCGCCATGTCGACCAGCGTTTCCATGGCCAGGTAGGGATGGACGGCTTCCGCGCCATAGCCTGCCAGCAGGGCGAAGTGGTGGGTTTCGCGGGCCGAGCCCGTTTCCACGACAAGGCCGGTGGAGGCGCGCAAGCCCTTGCTCACCAGGTGCTGGTGCACGGTGGAGGTGGCCAGCAGCGCGGGGATCGCCACCTGGTCGGCGCAAATGGCGCGGTCCGAGACGATCAAAATGTTGTGGCCGGATTTCACGGCGTCGACGGCTTCCGCGCACAGCGAGGCCAGGCACGCTTCCACGCCTTCCTTGCCCCAGGCCAGCGGGTAGCAGATGTCCAGCTCATACGACTTGAACTTGCCACCCGTGTGTGCGCTGATGTTGCGCAGGCGCGCCATGTCATCAAAACCCAGCACGGGCTGCGCCACTTCCAGGCGCATAGGCGGATTGACGTTGTTGGTATCGAGCAAGTTCGGTTTCGGGCCGATGAAGGACACCAGCGACATCACCATCGCTTCGCGGATCGGGTCGATCGGCGGGTTCGTCACTTGCGCGAACAGCTGCTTGAAGTAGTTATACAAAGGCTTCAGTTTGTTCGACATGACGGCCAGCGGCGAGTCATTGCCCATCGAACCCGTCGCTTCTTCGCCGGCTACGGCCATCGGCGCCATGAGGAATTTCAAGTCTTCCTGGGTGTAGCCGAACGCCTGCTGGCGGTCCAGCAGCGATGGCTGGGCTTTTTCGCCCTGGGCACGGTCCAGCTTGGCTTGTCCTTCAGCCAGCTTGATCTCGTCGAGCTTGATGCGCACCGAGTTGATCCACGCTTTATACGGCTTGGCGTTGGCGTAGGTGTTTTTCAGTTCCTGGTCGTCGATGATGCGGCCCGCTTCCAGGTCGATCAGGAACATTTTGCCAGGTTGCAAGCGCCATTTCTGGATGATCTTCGATTCGGGGATCGGCAGCACGCCCGATTCCGACGCCATCACCACCAGGTCGTCGTCCGTGACGATGTAGCGCGCCGGACGCAAGCCGTTGCGGTCCAGCGTGCCGCCGATGTGGCGCCCGTCCGTGAACGCCATGGCGGCGGGGCCGTCCCACGGTTCCATCATGGCAGCGTGGTATTCGTAGAAGGCGCGGCGGTTGTCATCCATCGTCGTGTGGTTTTCCCACGCTTCCGGAATCATCATCATCATCGCCTGGGCGATCGGATAACCGGCCATCAACAGCAGTTCCAGCGCATTGTCGAAGCACGCCGTGTCGGACTGGCCTTCATAGATCAGCGGGAAGAGTTTCTGCAGGTCCTCGCCCAGCACGGCCGACTTCATCACGCCTTCGCGCGCGCGCATCCAGTTGAAGTTGCCCTTCACCGTGTTGATCTCGCCATTGTGCGCGATCAGGCGGTACGGGTGGGCCAGCGGCCATTCGGGGAAGGTATTTGTCGAAAAACGCTGGTGGACGAGGGCCAGGGCCGAGATGCAGCGCGCGTCCTGCAAGTCTTTATAGTAGACACCCACCTGGTCGGCCAGCAGCAAGCCCTTGTACACAATGGTGCGTGCCGACATCGACGGCACGAAGAATTCCTTGCCGTGCAACAGCTTCAAGGCCTGGATGGCGTGGCCTGACGACTTGCGGATCACATACAGTTTGCGCTCAAGCGCATCGGTGACCATGATGTCCGGGCCGCGGCCGATGAAAATCTGGCGGATCACGGGTTCCTTGGCGCGCACGGTGGGCGACATCGGCATGTCCGTATCGATGGGCACGTTGCGCCAGCCCAGCACGACCTGGCCTTCGATGCGCACGGCGCGTTCGATTTCCTGTTCGCAAGCGATGCGCGACGCGTGCTCCTTCGGCAGGAAGACCATGCCCACGCCGTATTCGCCAGGCGGCGGCAATTCCACGCCCTGCTTGGCCATTTCCTCGCGGTAGTACTGGTCGGGAATCTGGATCAGGATTCCGGCGCCATCGCCCATCAGCGCATCGGCGCCCACGGCGCCCCGGTGATCGAGGTTTTTCAGAATCAGCAAGCCCTGTTCAACGATGGAATGGGTCTTGTTGCCCTTGATATGGGCGACGAAACCGACGCCGCAGGCATCGTGTTCATTGGCTGGGTCGTACAGGCCTTGCGCTTTCATGGGCTTCTCCGCTGCGTATGACTATCGAAAAACTAGAGTAGTGCAACGCAACAAAAAACTCAACCAGAACAATTAGGGTCGGAGTCGAATTAAATTCGTTTCCGTCGCTCTAAAAATTTAATAGGGACATAGTCAAAGCAATTTCATTAAAACGTGAGATCGGTGTCACTTTTTGTTTTAAATGCGAATGATTTTCAAGCAGCGTCCGCTGCCGCCACGATTTTGCGGGGACGGCCACGCTTGGCAGGCAGCACCTGCCGCTGCATTTTCAGCTCCAGCGCCTGCTTGAAAGCGTCGCTACCCAGCGGCCAGCCCTTCAGCACCGCCTGCTCCACCACCTTCACCTGGCTGCTGCCCAGGCCCTGCTCAAACAGGCGCAGATACGCGGCCTCGCGGTCGAACGGCGTGTTGCCCAGCGCCCAGTACAGCGCGTGGTCGGTAATGACGGGGTCGGGACGCATACCCGCATGGTGCGCATAGCTGGACCAGGCGTGGTCCAGCGCCTGGCCCGCCAGACCGGCCTGCACGGGCACGCATTCCAGGTAGCGGCAACAGGTGAGAAAGAAATTGTCAGGGTCGATGACGGAAGTTTTGTAGCGTCCCTGCCACAGCGCTCCTTCGCGGCCATATTTCTGGTTGAAATACGGCACGTAGTAGCGCCCCAGCCACTGCATCAGCTGTCCCAGGCCCGTCGAATCGGCTGGTGTAGCCAGTAAATGTAGTTGATCAGGCAATAAAACATAAGCGTGAATGGCCACCTTGAACATTTTCGCGCCCGTTTTCAGCCAGGACAAAAATTGCGCGTAGTCCGCCGCATCCTGGAACACGCTCTGGCGGTTGCTGCCGCGCTGGATCACGTAATGGGGCAGGGCGGGAATGATGAGGCGGGGCAAACGGGCCATGGCAAAGTCACAAAAATGAAGGCTAAGGCCTTGATTTTACACAGTATGCACGCGCAGGTCGACTCTGACCCTGTTTTATTGAAAATGCGGGAAACGGCGGCTGACTCTGTCCCTTTTTATCCTGCCGGCCGCTGGCGGGCGGCAGGAAGTAGCGGATCACGACAAATTGAAACTGGCCGACAGGCTGTAGCCTTCGCCATACGCGCTGCGCAGCGGCAAGTCCTGGCCCAGGCCCATCTTGGCTTTCTTGCGCAAACGGTACACGAGCATGTCGACCCGGCGGCCCGCGTCGGGATCTTCGCCGCCCATGCCGGCCACGATGACGTCGCGTGGCACGGGGCGGGTATTGATGGTCAGCAGGTGCAGGAAATTGAATTCTTTTTCCGTCAGGGCGATGACAGAGCCCATCAGTTCAAGTTGGCGAGCGCTTACTTTCAAGGTCCACTTGCCCGGCTCGGGCAAGGGGTCTTGCGGACCGACGCGGCGGTCGAGCGCCTCGATGTGGGCGGCCAGTTCGGGAAACTTGATCGGCTTGGTGAGATAGTGGTCGGCGCCCAGACGCAGGCCGAGGATGCGGCTGTCGAAGGCGACGCGGCCCGTGAGCACCAGCACGCCGATTTGCGGATACAGCTGGCGCATGCGGGGGATGACGTTGAAGCCATCCTCATCGGGCAAGCCCAGGTCCAGCACGACCACGCCAACATTGCCATGGCTCAACGCCGTCCACATCCCGCCAGCGGAGCTGGTGATATGCACTTCGTGTTCGAGCTCAACGAGGAACTCCGCCATGTCTTCGGCGTAGTCCAGATTGTCTTCGACGATCAGTATTTTCGTCATTGCTACGCCATTCTTCCGTTAGTGAGCTTCCGTGGGCAAACCATGCCATTCACTTCGACACCATGATGGACGGCCTAACAGGTTTACGTCAAGGAATTATCACGGTTGCCTTCAGCGGAAGCAAGGCTTTTCCTTGTCTAGACAGGAACGGGCAGCCAAATCCGGAAAAGTGCCCCGCCCTCGGGCAGATTATGCCCCTGCAAAGTCCCGCCATGCACCTCGACGACGGCGCGCGCCATATACAGTCCCAGCCCCGCACCGGGGTGCGTGGCATGGCTTCCACGGCTTCCTTTCTCAAACAGCCGCGCCAGCTCCTCTTCCCGCAGGCCTGGCCCCGCATCGCGCACGCATAGCGCCACGCCGCCTTCGGGCACCAGGCTGGCCGACAAGCCAATCACGCTGCCCGGCGGACTGAACTTGACGGCGTTGTCCAGCAAAATCTTCAGGCACAGGGCCATGCCCGGCACGTCGCAGCGCAGTTTGAGCGGCAAGTCTTCATCGAGTTCCAGCTGCACCGTGTGGCTGGCGGGCACGGTGGCCGCCGCCTGCTGCAGCAGGGCCAGCGGCGCGATGCCGTCGGCGGCCCGCTCGCGGCCGATGGCCGCCATACGTTCAGGCGACAAATACTCGTCGATCATGCCCAGCAGCCGGTCCACGGCCGTCTGGATTTTCACATAGCGCTTGCGCGTGGCCTCGTCGGCATCCTTCGAGGTCGAAACGAGGCGCTGGATGGCACCATCAATGGTGGCCAGCGGCGTGCGGAATTCATGCGACAGCATCGAAGCGAAGCGTTTTTGCTCTTTTTCCCGCTCAGCTTCCTGTGCCTGAATGGCCGTGACATCGCGCACCGTGCCCACCAAGGTCACGCCACGGCTGCCATGCCCCGGCACGATGGTCGAGCTGATTTCCAGCGCCAGCACCTGCCCATCCGCATGCGGCAATGCCACTTCACGCAGCAGTGTCAAGCGGCTGGCATCGCCAGCGCGCCAGCGCTGCAGACGGGCCGGCACGTCGGCTGCCAGCTGCGCCGCATGCACGCGCAGGGCGGGCATGTCGTGGCCCGTCATGCGCTGCGCGGCAGGACTAAGGTACAGCAATTCGAGGGTGCTGGCATCGAGCAAAAAGGCCACATCGCGGCCGTGCTCGGCCAGCAGGCGGAACTGATGTTCGCCGGCGCGCGCACGCAGCAGGGCGCGGCGCAGCTGGACAAAGCGCAGCGCCATGAGGATGACGCCGGCAAGCAGCAAGAGGAGAAAAGGCAGCATGCTTTATACCTGGCAAGAAATAATCGCCAAGTATAGGGCCAGCCGCCCCGTTAATCCTCGAGCGGGGCGAAAATCTGCTGCAAGTCTTCCTGCGTCAGGGCCATCTTTTGCGATTCGCCTTCGGCCAGGATCGATTGCGCCAGTTCCGATTTCTTTTGCTGCAGCAGCTGGATTTTTTCTTCCAGCGTGCCCTTGGCGATCAGTTTATACACGAACACGGGCTTGTCCTGGCCGATGCGCCAGGCGCGGTCCGTGGCCTGGTTTTCCGCCGCTGGATTCCACCACGGATCGTAGTGGATCACCGTGTCGGCCGCCGTCAGGTTCAGTCCCACGCCGCCCGCTTTCAGGCTGATCAGGAAGATCGGCACGGCGCCCTGCTGGAAGGCCGCCACTTGCGCGCCCCGGTCTTTCGTTTCGCCCGTCAGCAGCGCATACGGGATATCGCGCGATTCCAGTTCTTCCTCGATCAATTCCAGCATGCTGGTAAATTGCGAGAAGACGAGGATCTTGCGTCCTTCGTCGAGCAAGTCTTCCACCATCTGCATCAGGTCGAGCAGCTTGGCCGAACCGGCCGACTGCTTCTTCGCCGGCAGGGATTTCACCAGGCGCGGGTCGCAGCACACCTGCCGCAGCTTCAGCAGCGCTTCGAGGATGACGATCTGGCTGCGCGCCACGCCCTTCTTGTCGATTTCCTCGCGCACTTTCTGATCCATCGCCAGGCGCACGGTTTCGTACAGGTCGCGCTGCGGCCCCGTCAGTTCCACCTTGCGCACCATCTCCGTCTTCGGCGGCAGTTCCTTGGCCACGTTATCTTTCGTGCGGCGCAGCAGGAACGGCTTGATGCGGCGGTTCAGCAGCATGCGGCGCAGCGGGTCGTCCTGGCGTTCGATCGGATGGCGGAACTGGGTGTTGAAGGTTTTCTCGTCGCCCAGCAAGCCCGGCAGCAGGAAGTGGAATTGCGACCACAGTTCGCCCAGGTGGTTTTCCAGCGGCGTGCCGGACAAACACAGGCGGTGGCGCGCGCGCAGCAGGCCCGCGCTTTGCGCCGCCTTGCTGCGCGTATTCTTGATGTAGTGCGATTCGTCGAGGATGACCAGGTGGAAATCATGCTCGCGCAGGGTTTCCTCGTCGCGCGGCAGCAAAGCGTAGGTGGTCAGCACCAGGTCGCATTGGTCGATCTGGTCGAATTGCTGCGCGCGGTCCTTGCCTTGCAGCAGCAGCACTTTCAGGCTGGGCGCGAACTTGGCCGCCTCGTCCTGCCAGTTGCCCATCAAACTCGTCGGCGCGATGACGAGCGCCGGATGCGTCAAACGGCCCGCTTCCTTTTCCACCAGGATATGCGCCAGGGTCTGCACCGTCTTGCCGAGACCCATGTCATCGGCCAGGATGCCCGCCAGGTCATGGTCGCGCAGGAATTGCATCCACGCCAGGCCATCGGCCTGGTAGTCGCGCAAGGTGGCTTGCAAACCGGCTGGCGCCGCCACTTTTTGCACGGCACCGAACTGGCTCAGCTTGCGGCCCATGGCGCGCAGCTGCTCGCCGCCCGACCAGCGCAATTCCAGCCCGCGCGCCAGGTCTTCCAGGCGCGCCGCGTCCAGGGTCGACATGCGCACCGCATGTTTGATCTTGTCGCTGAAGTAGAGTTCCCCCAGCGTGTTCAGGATCGGGCGCACGCGGCCCCAAGGCAGGGCCACGCGCGTGCCATCGGGCAAGGTCGCCAGCATCTGGTCATCGTCGGCATGCGCCTCGATGACTTTCGGGTTGAAATCGTTGGGCGCGTTGCGGATCAGCTGCACCAGCACGGGCAGCAGCGGCACGCGCTCGTGGTTGACGACGATGCCCAGTTCCAGTTCGAACCAGGCATTGCCGCTGTCCGGGTCCTGGTCGTCGATCTCTGCATACCAGTCGTCCACGTCGCTCACGTCGTAGCGGTATTTGGCCGTCTTTTCCACGATCCAGCCCTGCTCCAGCAGGGTATCAATGCCGGACTCGGCAAAACGCAGCCAGTCCGCCTGGGACGGCAGCAGCAAGGCGCCCTTCAAGCCGCTCAAGGGGGCGGCGCCCGGCTTCTTGAATTGCAGCTCGGCCAGGGTGGCCAGCGCGCGCGCTTCATCGACCGTGTTTCTCTGGATAATTTCCGTCACCTCGCCCACTTGCCGCACCACCCGCTGCGACGGATCGAACGAGACGCGCTCGCCATCGTAGTCGTAGGATAGTACAGCGAAGTCATGCCAGCGCTGGACGCTGCCGTCGGCCAGCATGGCGCTGTCCATCAGCAACACCGGTTGCGCCGGCACATCCTTGCGCAAGCGCTGCGGCAGGGGCTGCGGCAGCGGCATCAGATGCTGCAAGCCTTGCGCCAGCAGCAGTTGCGACACGCGCACCTTGTCGTTGGCGTTCAGGGGCGGCGCCTGCGCCACCAGCGCCTGCAAGTCGGCCAGGGAAATGTCGGAGCCGCCCTGGTTCAGTTCCAGCACGCCGCACGACAGGTTGTCGATATACCACGGCGGATCGGTGGGCAGCATGTAGTCGATCTGGTCGGCGCCATGGTGCTTCGCGCCTTCCGGCGGATCGACTTGCCAGCCCAGGCGCATGGTCTTGCCCTCGTCGCGCCAGAACAGGCGGGCGGGACGCACGGGACCTTCTTTCAGCGGGTACACGAGGCCATTGCCGACATCGGCCCAGGAATTGGCCCACAGCAGCTTATCCTGCTCGGCCAGCATTTTCAGCAGGGCCGCGCCGACCTTGCCCTTCGGCTCCGTGGCGCTGCCCGTCTGCGAATTCTGCCCGCTGCGCATGGCCACGAAGAAACGCACGAGGTCTTCGTCGGCCGGCGTCAAAAAGCTGGGCGGCGCCGACAGCAGCGAAAAGATTTCGCTGATGGGAGACGCCGCCGCCACGTCGCCATTCGGCCTCAGCCGCGCCTTGTACAGGCACAGGGCCACGTGGCGGCCACCGCTGGTGGGCGCCAGCACGTAGATCAAACGATGCCCGTTGAGCTTGGGATCCGGTTCGGCAATCGTCAGCACGGCCTTCGGATGGGCGGCTGCCTCCACCCGCTGCAGCCAGGTGGCGACGGCATACGGCAAAGGCGCACCCGGCGCGCTGGCCGGGGCAACTGGGGTTTCACTGGTTTCGTCGCGGGTAAAATCCATGGGGCGCATTAGAGTGTAAAGGTCGTATCCAAATCGGCAACAGGCAATATTATCCGCCATACAGGCGTTGCTGGCTTGATTCACACACGCTCTTTGAGCAGTTTTAATGCGCGATGCTTAAAAAATAAGTATTTAATGCGACACTCCTGCCCCGCTGGCGGCAAAAATGGCCCGCCATCGGCCATTCCCGCCGCGCGCAAGGCCCTTGTCAGGCTGGCACGCTTTCTTCTTCGGCCACGGCCGGCGCCGCGACAGCCGGCGCGGCGCCGTCATTGGCGGGCGTAAAGTTGCGTAAAAACAAGAAAAACTGGCCCATCATCTGTGTCCACAATTGCAGATTGATATTCAGGTACTCTTTGCTGACGCCGCCGGCCACCAGCACATCCATTTCCAGCACGACAAAATCACCATGCTGGGCCACGCGCGCGAAACGCTTGCTGCGGTGCCACTCAGCCAGTAAGCCGGCCGGCAAGTCGCCGCCCTGCACGCGCAGCGGGCAGCTCAGGGTCAGGTCCGCATACTGGCCAGGCGCCGCTTCATTGCCCCACAGCACCTGGAAACCGATGCCATGGCTGGCGCTGTGCAGGCGGACCACGCCATCGTGTTCGATGCTGGTGACGGCGCAGCCGGCCGCCTTGATGGCGTCGGCCATTTGTTCCGCGTTCAGGGTGGTCAGCAAGGTATTCGTGTGTTCCATGGTCATTCCATTCAGTCAGAAAGTAAAATTATTGGGGAGCGGGCGCGGCCGGCGTGGCGGCCGCTTCCGTTTGACGTGCATCAAAGCGGCCCTGGTACAACTGGTCGCCGTACTGCTGAGCGATTTGCTCCAGCTTGACCCGGCTTTGCGCGGCAAACGGCTGGCGTGCCCGCATGACGTCCAGCACATCGAGTCCTTCGTACGCGTGCAGAATTTCTTGCCCGGTGGCATACAGCTGGGCATTCTTGCTCTCGCAACGGGCCAGCGCGCCGCGCTGCGCCGTCACTTCGCCGTCGAGGCGCACACGTTCCGCTTCCAGCTGCTTGCCGCTGGCCGTCAGCTGCGCGCTGGCCTGGCGGTATTGCGCCAGGCTGGCCGCCGCCTCTTGCGCGGCAGCTGTGCTGCGCTGCTGCTCCTGCGCCAGCTGCTCCCGCTGCGCGCGCTCTTGCGCCAGCTGCGACTGGCTGCGCGCCAGGTCTTTTTTCAAGGCATCGCTGGCGGGCGCGGCGGCGGGTGCCGCCTTGGCCGCTGGCGCGCCCTTGGCTTTGAGCAATTCCAGTTCGCCGCGCGTCTGCTGCAGCTGCGCCGTGACATTGCGCAGCTCGGCCCGCAGGCGCTCTTCCATGCTCTGGCCCTTCTGCCCCTGCGCCTGGGCGGCATTACCCGCCAGCAGCAAGAGCAGCACGGCCGACAGGCGCGCCGTGTTCGCGTTAACAATCGACATCATGGCTCCTTAAAAACGCGCGTTCAATTCGATTTGCAGGGTGTCGATCGACAGTGCCGAGCCGAACACTTCGCGGCTCGACGTCCAGCGGCCGTTGAGCCAGGTATTCTTGTCGAGCGCATACGCGCCGCCCAGGTAGTAGCCGCGCGCATTCGTGCCGCCCAGGTGGAAGGTGGAATCGTTGTAGGCGTCAGGCAAGGCATCCGGTTCGATGCGCTTGTAGCCGAGCAGCACGTTCCAGTCGCCGCGCGCCGCCGGGCTGGCCTTGCCCAGGGTCGCCTGCAGCATGTAGGCATTGCCGCCGCTCTTGAAATCGGCTTGCGTGACGCCGCCCGTGCCGCCGAAATTGTTCATGATGCCGCCCTTCGCGCGCGCCCACATGTCGTTCTTGTCGTAAGCCATGTTGCGCACATAATCGCCTTCGATGCGCAAGTCCGTGCCGCCGGCCACCTTGCTGTCCCAGCGCGCGTTCAGGTTGGCCAGGCGGAACTTCGATGCCAGGCCCACATATTGCGGCTGCGGCGTATTCGCCGGGTCGAGCGGGTTCAGGGCGATATTGCGCAGTAACATCAAGCTATTGCCCTTTTGCATGCTCGACGGACGCGACCAGTCCGTGCCGCAGCCATCGGCGCCCGCGTACAGCGCGCATGGCTGCGAATATTCACCGCTGATGTTGCGGAAGTTGTAGTAGGCCAGCGCGCCGCGCAGCTGGTTGTCGCTGTTGACCTTCCACGCGGCGCCCACTTGCGCGCCCAGCAGCCATTTGTTTTCGCTGGACATTTTGGCCTGGCTGCGACTCGGCGCATTGTCGGACGAATACTCGAGCGGAATGATGCCCAGGGTGCCGAAGACCGTCACGTCCTTGCTGTCGCCAACCGGTTGCCGCACCTTGGCGGCGATGCCGTCGAAATTGAGTTCGCTGGAAAACAGTTCATCGGCTGACACGAAGGGATTGTCGAAACGGCCCGCCGTCACCGTCAGCCAGGAAGCGGGCTGGTACGACACCCAGGCCTGATCCAGCCAGATGTTTTTCTTGCCCAGGCCGCCACCGAGGGTTTGCGTGGTCGACACGGGGCTGTCGTCATTGCCGCTGGCCAGGCGGATGCCTGCTTGCGTGCTGTCGGAAATATCGGCCAGGATGCCCAGGCGGGCGCGCGCGCGCAGCAAGTTCTTGCGGTCCTGGCGCGTGTTCAGCAGCGATGGCAGGGTCAGGTTGGTATTCGGGTTGACGTCATAGCCGCTGCCGCTGTTGAGCGAGCGCCAGTCGATCTCGATATTGCTGTTGGCCATGTCGTAATAGCGCGATTCATAGCGCGCGCGCACATCGCCTTCCATGCGGATGCGCTTGGTCCATGCCGGCGTTTCATTCGGCGCGGCCCAGCCGCCCGCTTTTGCCTCGGCCATGACTTGTCCCTTGATTTCGTCACGGATCTGTTCGCGCACGGTTTGCGAAATGTACGGCACGCGCACGTCGCCCGGCTGCACTTGCGCCAGGGCCACGGGCGCGCCGGCAG
>NZ_NRDQ01000090.1 GCF_002878455.1 Janthinobacterium sp. AD80 | reverse complement strand
GTTCCAGCGTGCGTGGCAAGCCACGCATGTCGAAGGTCGGCCACAGCTTCCTGCGCAAAGCGCTATACATGCCAGCCATGGTGACCGTGTACCGGACAGCCTGGGGCAAGCGCTTTGGCCAGCGCCTCCGTGCTGCTGGCAAGGCAAAGAAACTGATCATCGGCGCCATGATGCGCAAGCTGGTGCACGTAGCATTCGGCGTGCTCAGGTCGGGCAAAATATTTGATCCGACCCTCCATGCCGCTTGACGGGGATAACAGTATCTACGTGCCCATCGCATCTCACCGCCATCGGCCGTAAGCCAGCGTAGGCCGGCGTAGATCGGCGTAGGTCGGCTTAGCCCAACGGGCGTAAGCCGACAACATTGTTGACCCAACCCGGTGGTGTCATCGGATTACGCAGCTACGCCGCTAATCCAACCTGCGTACCCATCGCATGGCACCGCCAACGGGCGTAAGCCGACAACATTGTTGACCCTACCCGGTGGCGGTATCGGATTACGCGTACCGCCAATCCGGCCTGCGCGACGACAAAATGCCTTACTTTGCCTGCGCGCTGGGGCGCTCGGCGATGCGGTCGCGGTAGGCTTGCAGGTGCGCGAGTCCTTCCGCGCCCGGTTTGTATTTCATCAGGCCGCGCGCGAATTCCAGCGCGCAGAAGGCCGTAATGTCGGCGATCGTAAACCGTTCGCCGGCGATGTAGGGCTGGCTGGCCAGCAGCTGGTCCAGCCATTGCGCCGTCTCGCGCATCTTGCTACCCTGCGCCGCGCCAAAGTCAGGGAACTGCGGGTTTTCCAGCGCCACCAGGGCCGGATGGCTGTGGCGGATGCAGTTGGCGATGCCCATGAACAGATGCAGTTCCACACGGCGGTCGGCCATTTCAATGAAAGCACGCTCTTCAAAGCCCTCGCCCATCAGGTTCGGCTGCGGCTGCACGCCTTCCAGGTAGGTGCAGATGGCGCGCGTCTCGGCCAGCACGCGGCCGTCCGGCAACTCCAGCGCCGGCACGCGGCCCATGGGATTTTTTTCCAGGAAAGCCGGGTCGCGGTGCTGGCCCGCCATGAGGTCGAGCGCCACTTCCTCGATGCCGGTGATGCCCTTTTCGGCGATGAACATGGTGACGCGGCGTGGGTTCGGCGTGCGGGGGCTGATATACAGTTTCATGTGCTGGGTCTCGCTTTATTATGTTGGTTGAAAATCAGGATGGCTGCTTGCCCGTTTCGACGATGGCACGCGCCTGCGCGGCAAAGGCAGCCGTGCTGGCGGCATCGGCATCGCTGTCGATGGGCGACGGCGGCAGCAGAATGCCGCGCTGCGCCGCCGGGCGCGCGTAGATGGCGGCCAGCCAGCGCCGCAGATGCGGCATGTCATCGATGGCAACGCCCGACCATTTGTGCGTGCGCACCCAGGCCCAGTTGGCGATGTCGGCAATCGAATAATCGCCGGCCAGGTATTCGTGCTGTTCCAGGTGCGTGTCGAGCACGCGCAGCAAACGCCGGCTCTCGCCCTGGTAGCGGTCGATGGCGGGCTGGATCTTTTCCGGGAAATAGCGGTAAAACACATTCGCCTGCCCCATCATGGGACCGACGCCGCCCATCTGAAACATCAGCCACTGCATCACGCGCGAGCGGCCCTTGGCATCCTGCGGCATCAGCTGGCCAGTCTTTTCCGCCAGGTAGACAAGGATGGCGCCCGACTCGAAGACGGCGAAATCGTCATTCGCGCGGTCTACGATGGCCGGGATGCGGCCATTCGGGTTGATGGCCAAAAACCACGCTTCCTTTTGCTGATGCTGCGACAGCTCCAGCGCGTGCAAGGTGTAGGGCAGCGCCAGTTCCTCCAGCGCGACGGAAATCTTGTGGCCATTGGGCGTGGCGGCCGTATACAAATCAATCATGCGTACTCCCGGCGGATGATCAGGCGCCCATCATACCAGCGCCCGGTCGCGCTGCGGCGCCCCTGGCGCGTTGACTTTGCCCCCATTTCGCCTTAGATTGCTGGACGGGAACGCTGGCCGACAGCTCCAGCGAGGTCCCGCCACCGTCAGCCACGCCTGCGGCCTGTCCGGCCAGCGGGCGTTAATTCCATGTATTCAGGGCCTACCATGCATCGCACTCCGACTCCCCGTATCCGCCGCAGCCAGCTGGCCGCCGCCGTCCTGGCACTGACCGCCACCGCCATCAGCGGCGCCAGCGTGGCCAATGCGGCCCACGCCGCACCCGTCAAGGCCAGGTACCTCTCGGCCAGCCATGCCCCCGGCACCACCACGCAGCTGCCGCGCGGCGTGCGGCCTTTGCACTACATCGTGTCAATCATGCCGGATGCCGCCGCGGCCACCTTCAAGGGCCAGGTCGCCATCAAGGTGGCCATCGACAAGCCGACGGCCAGCATCACTTTCAACGCGCTGAACCTGGCGTTTCCCGCCGCCGCCATCGAAGGCGCGGGCGGCAGCAAGCAGGTGACGCGCAAGATCGATTTCGATGCGGACAAGCAGACGGCCACCGTGCATTTCGCCGCGCCGCTGGACAAGGGCGAGTACCTGCTGCGCATCGACTACAGCGGCAAGATCGGCACGCAGGCGACGGGCCTGTTCTCGCTCGACTACGATACGCCAGAAGGCCGCAAGCGCGCGCTGTACACGCAGTTCGAGAACTCGGACGCGCGCAGCATGCTGCCATCGTGGGATGAACCGGACTACAAGGCCACTTTCGATCTCGACGTGGTCGTGCCGAGCGGCCAGATGGCTGTCGGCAACATGCCGATTGCCCGCAGCGAGGAGATGGGTTATGGCATGAAGCATGTGTACTTCGCCACCACGCCGCGCATGTCGACCTATCTGCTGTTCTTCGGCCTGGGCGACTTCGAGCGGGCCACGGCAATGAGCGAGGGCACGGAGATCGGCGTCATCACCAAGAAAGGCGCGCTGGCGCAAAGCCGCTTCGCGCTTGACGAGTCAGCCGCCCTGCTGCGCGAATATAACGATTATTTCGGCGTGCGCTACCCGCTGCCCAAGCTCGACAACATCGCCGCGCCTGGCCGCAGCCAGTTCTTCGGCGCCATGGAAAACTGGGGCGCCGTCTTCACTTTCGAATACGGCCTGCTGCTCGACCCGGCCATCTCGACCCAGGCGGACAAGGAAAACATCTACACCACCCTGTCGCATGAAATGGCGCACCAGTGGTTCGGCGACCTGGTCACCATGCGCTGGTGGGACGACCTGTGGCTCAACGAAGGCTTTGCCTCGTGGATGGAAGGGCGCACCACGCAGCGCTTGCACCCAGAGTGGAACACGGCCCTGGCCAACGTTGCCGGACGCGAGTCGGCCATGAGCCAGGACGCGCTGCGCACCACGCACCCGGTGATCCAGCGCATCGCCACGGTGGAACAGGCCAGCCAGGCCTTCGACGGCATCACCTACCAGAAGGGCAAGGCGGTGATCGGCATGCTTGAAGCCTACGTGGGCGCGGACACCTGGCGCACGGCCGTGCGCAGCTACATGCGCAAGCACGCGTATGGCAATACCGTCTCCGACGACCTGTGGCGCGAAGTCGACGCGGCGGCCCGCAAACCCGTCAGCGCCATCGCCCATGATTTCACCCTGCAGCCCGGCGTGCCGATGATCACGGTGAGCGACGCCGTGTGCCGCAAGGGCAGCACGCGCGTGACATTGCGCCAGACGGAATTTTCCAAGGACCAGGGGGACAAGAAACCGCTGTCGTGGCAAGTGCCCGTCATCGCCTCGACGGTCGGCAGCGCCAAACAAGCCAGGGTGCTGGTGAAAAATGGCAAGGCGACCTTGAACGTGCCGGGCTGCGGCGCCCTGCTGGTGAACGCGGGCCAGAGCGGCTACTACCGCACCTTGTACGCCCCGGCCAACACGCGCGCACTGGCAGCCAGCTTTGCGCGCCTGGCGCCCATCGATCAACTGGGCCTGCTGGCGGACAGCCAGTCGCTGGGCATGGCCGGCCTGCAGGCGCCGTCCGACTTCCTGGAACTGGTGAAAGCCACGCCGCTGTCGGCCGACCCGCAAGTGCTGGGCAAGGTGGCTGCATCCCTGAACAGCCTGTATGAGCAATATGCGGGAGACGACGCGCGCCAGCAGGCGTTTGGCCGCTACGCCATGGCACGCCTGGCGCCGATGATGGCGCAGACGGGCTGGGAAGCGCGCGCCGGCGAAGCGTCCAGCGTGGCCACCCTGCGCGCCCAGCTGATCGCCATCCTCGGCGACATGGGCGAACCCGGCGTGCTGGCCGAAGCGCGCCGCCGCTACACGGCCAGCGAACAGGCCGGTGAGCAAAATGCGCCCGCCATGCCGGCGCCGCTGCGCCGCGCCATCCTGGGCGTGGTGGCGCAGCATGCCGACAGCGCCACGTGGGAGCAACTGCACGCCAGGGCGCGCGAGGAAAAGACGCCGCTGATCAAGAACCAGCTGTACGACTTGCTGGCATCCAGCGACGACACGGCACTGGCGCAGCGCGCCCTGGCCCTGGCGCTGACGGATGAACCGGGCGTGACTAACAGCCCCGCCATGATTTCGCGCGTGGCGCGCACGCATCCGGAACTGGCTTTCGACTTTGCGCTGGCGCACCTGGAGCAAGTCAATGCGCGCGTCGACGCCAGCTCGCGCAGCCGCTATTTCCCGCGCCTGGCCGCCGGCTCGGCGCAACCCGAGATGATCGCCAAGCTGCAAGCCTATGCGCAAGCCAACCTGCCCGATGGCGCGCGCGGCGACGCCGACAGCGCCGTGGCCGGCATCGCCTGGCGCATCAAGCTGCGTACGGAGCGCCTGCCGGCCATTGATGCGTGGCTGGCGCAGCAGTCGAGTTGAGCGGCATGGGCCAACAATGGTGTTGGCTGACGGCTTGGGCAACAATGATGTCGGCTTACGCCGACCTACGGCAACGTGCGCCAACAGCCGGGTAGGTCGGATTAGCGCGAGCGCGTAATCCGACAAGGCCAGCGGCTTGGGCTAACGATGTTGTGGGCTGACGGCTTGGGCCAACAATGTTGTCGGCTTACGCCCTTTGGGCTAAGCCGACCTACGCCGACCTGCGCTGATCTACCGCAACCTGCGCCGACGTATGCCGACGTACGCCAGCAGCCGGGTAGGTCGGATTAGCGCGAGCGCGTCATCCGACAAGGCCAGCGGCTTGGGCTGACGATGTTGTCGGCTTGCGCCAGCAGGGAGAAAACGGCAGGCAAAAAAAAACCGGCTTCGCTAGTCGCGGCAGCCGGCTGAAACGCTGTTTCAGAGCGCAGGGATAAACTGGGAACGCTGGTAAAACCAACACAGCGGAAATCGTGCCGGTCATTGAGGTGTCCGGCAACCTTGGGCCCGGGGTTTCCGTGCGCCATGTATCCACTATGCCAGCCCTTCTTCGCGGCAGGCTTAGGACTTCATTAAATCCCCGGCCTGATGTCCGTTTTTCCTGTTCCCTGCCTTGCATTCATTGCTGTCAAAACAAGTTTGACGTGTCTGGTGCCGATGGTTGAGCTCACCGGCTAAGCTGTTGAGTCATGCCTGCATCCTATCGCTCCCGGAGCGTAGTGATGTGCGCAATGCATGCTGTGTGCCAACGAAAGCATCATAACAGCGGCATATGACGGGCATATGACGCAGGCTAAACATCGGCGCTTTCATGGCCACTTTTTCAGAAAATCAGTCATCGCGCATGGAATTGCTGCCGCTGCCCCGCGCCACGCACGGTGTCCACCAGCGCCCGCACGGCCGGCGTATTGTTGCGCGGGAATGCGTAAAAGCGCGCATCGGGCAGCGCCGGCAAGCCCTCTTCCGTGCCCAGGATGCGCAAGCCGTCGCGCAGCTGACTGCGCGCCACGGGCGTGACGGCAAAGCCGGCCAGCGCGGCCGCCACACAGCCGGCCATGCTGCCGCTGTCAAACGCCAGCCGCCAGGCGCGCCCCGCCTGCGCCAATGCGGCCAGCGCCGCTTCGCGGTAGACGCAAGGCGCTGGAAACAGCGCCAGCGGCACGGGCAGTCCGGGGTCAGGCGCACGCCCGGCCGCGTAGGCCCACACCAGAGGTTCTGCCCACAGCAATTCGCCCGCACCTTCCGTACGGCTGCATTGCTTGCCGAAAATCACATCGATCTGTTCATGCGCCTGGCGCCGCAGCAAGTCGGCCGTGATGCCCACCTTCAATTCGATCGACGCCTGCGGATGCCAGCGCTGGAAGGTTTGCAGCACTTGCGGCAGCCAGGTGCCCGCGAAATCTTCCGACGCGCCCAGCACCAGCCGTCCCTGCACGGCGGCACCGCTGAGCCGGGCGCGCGCTTCGCGCTCCAGGTCGACGATATTGCGCGCATACATGTACAGCACTTCGCCGGCGGCCGTCAGTTCCAGGCTGCGCGTCGTGCGTGTCAGTAATTGTTTGCCGGCACTGTGTTCCAGGCGCTTGATATGTCCGCTGACGGCCGACGGTGTCAGCGCCAGGTTTTGCGCAGCCAGCGCGAAGCCGCCAGCATCGACCACTTCGAGCAGGCTGCGCAAGAGGACGATGTCCAGGGTGATTGCCGGCAAGGCGTGCATCAGGCTCTCCAATTCATCAAGGTATACACATAATATCGATGAATTCCTCACGAATCAAACAGTTTACCGGCGCTACCATGAATTCCTCACTTCAATTCGTCAGGAATGCCATGCAAGACTATCATTACATCGCCACCCCGCTGCTGGATGTGGCCTATCTGGAATGGAACCCGTCCGGCAGGCGCTGCGCCGTGCTGGTGCACGGCTGGCCGGACAGTCCGGAAAGCTGGGCCGCCACGGCCACGGCGCTGGCCGCCGCCGGCTACCGCGTGCTGGCGCCCGCCCTGCGCGGCTTCGCGCCCACGCGCTTTCGCCACGCGGACACGCCGCGCAGCGGCCAGCTGGCCGCGCTGGGACGCGACTTGCTCGACTTTATCGATGCCATGCAACTGCATCAACCCTTGCTGGTGGGCCATGACTGGGGCGCGCGCGCCGTCGCCAACGCCTGCGGCCTGCGCCACGATGCGGCCTGCGGCCTGGTGATGCTGTCGGTTGGCTATGGAACGAATGACCCGCGACAAGCATTGTCTTACCAGCAGGCGCGCAATTACTGGTACCACTGGTTCATGGCCACGCCCCGGGGCCGGCAAGCCGTCGAGCATGACCGCCACGCCTTTGCCCGCATGATGTGGGACAGCTGGTCGCCCGCCGGCTGGTATGCGCCAGCCGATTTCGCGCAGGCCAGCCGCGCGTTCGACGGACCCGACTGGGCAGAGGTGGTGCTGCATTCCTACCGCCACCGCTGGGCCTTCGTCGAGGGCGACCCAGCCTACGCGGCCGACGAAGCGCTGCTGCAGCCGGCGCCCGTGCTGCATCTTCCCACCCTGGTGCTGCATGGCGCGGCAGACAGCTGCAACCATCCGGACAGCTCGGCCGGGCGCGAACACCATTTCAGCGGAGCGTACCAGCGCGTGCTGCTCGAAGGCATCGGCCACTTCCCCCAGCGCGAAGCGGCGCAAGCCGTGGCAGGCGCCATCCTGATGTTTGTCGAGGGAAATTTGTAAGCGCCCGGCCGCGCGCGGCGCACTCGGGACTATCGCCTGGCAGGGTGGATCGCTTACTATGGCCGTATCGCGCCTTGCGCCTATCGAGCCTTTGCCATGCCACGCCAGCAGCCGTCACCGATGCAACATGTCCGCCCCAGCGCGCTGCGCGCCTGGGTCCATGCCTGCGCTTATGCCTGTGCCGGTGCTTTGCTGGCGGCCTGCTCGCCGTTCGCCACGCCGCCCGCCGCGCAGCTGCCTGCGCCCGCGGCCGATACGACAGCCATGGCGGCCACGCAGACGCCAGCATGGCTGCGGCGCGGCACGCAGGCGCTGCACATCGTGCCGCAGGAATCCCTGTTGACCATTACCGTGCGCCGCGGCGGCGCGCTGGCGCGCCTGGGGCACGACCATGTGATCGCCAGCCGCAGCCTGCAAGGCGTGGTGGCGCCCGCGCAGGGACGCGCCGCCTTCCAGTTCCGGCTCGATGAAATGCGTGTGGATGAAGAGGGCCTGCGCCAGGCGGCTGGGCTGACGAGCACGCCATCGGCCGACGCCATCGCCGGCACGCGGCACAACATGCTGGTGCGCGTGCTTGAGGCGGAACGCTATCCGTGGGTCAGCATCGACGCGCGCCGCACGGGCAACAAGGAGGTGCTTGATGCCGACATCACCCTGCATGGCGTGACCCGCTCGGTGCAGCTGCCCGTGCGGATCGAGGAAACGGCTGACGGAAAAAGCCTGCAGGCTAGCGGCAGCCTGCTGTTGAAGCAGAGCGATTTCGGCATCGTGCCGTTCGCCATCCTGGGCGGCGCCATGGCCGTGCAGGACCAGATGGAACTGGCGTTTCGCATCACGGCGCGGCGGCAGATCAGCGCGCCAGGATCAGGCGCAAGCCCAGGGCAATGAAGATGCCGCCGGCCACGCGGTCCAGCCACAGGCCGGCGCGCGGGCGGCGGTTCAGCCAGGTGCCGACGGCGCCGGAGAAGTAGCCGAGCAGGCTGAACAGCACGCAAGCCTGCGCCGTAAACACCAGGCCCAGCTGCGCCGTCTGCCAGCTGGCATCGCCCCGTCCAGCGACGATGAACTGCGGCAGGAACGACAGGAAAAACAGCACGACTTTCGGATTGATACTGTTGGCGAACAGCCCCTTGCCGAACAGGCGCAGCAGCGATTCGTCAGGCAAGGCCGCCGTGCCATCGACTTTTGCGCCGCCCCGGCTGCGCAGCGCGCCGATGCCCAGCCACACCAGGTACAGGCCGCCGGCCACCTTCAGCGCCGTAAAGGCCGTGGGCGAAGCGGCCAGCAGGGCCGACACGCCGATGGTCGCCAGCAAGGTATGCGTGAGGCAGCCAAGGGCGCAGCCCAGGCCGAACGCCATGCCCTGGCGCCGCCCGCGCGACATGCCCACGCCCAGCACCATCAGGTTGTCGGGACCGGGGCTGGCGGTGATGAGGACGGCGGCGGCCAGGAAGGCCAGGAACTGGTCGGGACTAAGCATGCATGACTCGCGGACGAAAAAGCCACATGATACCGGAGCCGGCCGCGGTGGCCATCGGCAGCCTGCCTGCAGGCGATGAAATTGAGCGTGCGTCACCAAGAGTCGATTAAAATGAGCGATCCCAAGCACAATCGCCGCCCTGCCTTGCGCGACCACCAACCGACTCCCCGATGCCAGCCCATCCGCCACCGTCCAGCCACAGCGCTTCCAGCTTTCGCGTCAGCGCGTGGCTAGGCCGGTGGCTGTGTCTGTTCGGCCTGTTCGGCCTGTTCGGCCTGCTGGGACTGGTCAGCGCGGCGCAAGCGCCGGGCCTGCCGCTGTCCCTGGGCATGCAGGGCATCCACAGCCTGGGCAGCGGCGCACGGCTGTTTCTGGCCAGCGACACGGCCGCGCCCGCCGATGCGGCCGCCCTGCCCGCGTGGCTGGCGCAGCAGCGCCCGACCACCGACATCGACCTGTTCGGCGGCGCCTACTGGCTGCTGGCGCAGGTGCGCAACGAGACGCGCGAGACGGCCTGGGTCATCGATCCCAACGATACCCTGATCGACCTGGTCGACATCCATGTGTATGGCCCCGGCCAGCACGACGCACCGCGCACCCTGCTGACGGGCTACCAGCGCCCGCACGAGTACCTGCTGCACTACGGTAAAAACGTGCAGCTGCAGCCGGGCGCCACGTACACCATCCTGATCCGCTTTTCCAGCCCGTATTACGCGCGCGCGCCCATGTTTGGCGTCAAGACGCAGCAGGACTACCGCAAGCTGGTAGGAAAAGAGAATTTCCTGATGGTCGCGTCCATCGGCGCCCTGCTGGCGCTGGGCCTGTTCAACTTCTTCATCTTTTCCATCACCCTGGAAAAAGCCTCGGCGTATTACGCGCTGTATGTGCTGACCTATGGCCTGGCCTGGGCCATGACTTTCCATGTTTTCGCCGACCTGTTCGACTGGCACATGCTGCAGCTGCATTACGTGCCGTTCTTCCTGCTGCCCGTCTTCAGTACCCTGTTCTACATGCATTTTTTGCACCTGCGCAATTACTCACCGCTGCTCTACCGCATCAGCAAGATCAACCTGGTGCTGCCCCTGCTGCTGCTGCCCAGCTGTTTCTTCGCCCTGCAATATGCGCATGCGCTGGCCACCATCGCCATCACCATCTGGATGCTGCTGGCGCTGACCTGCGGCATCGTTGTCTGGCGCCACGGCTACCAGCCGGCGCGCTTTTTCGTGCTGGCCTTCGTCGCCCTCATGCTGCCCGGTTTCCTGATCCTGCCGGCCAACCTGGGCCTGATGCCGGCCATGGTGGCCAACGCCCAGCTGGTGACCCTGCTGGGCGGCACCCTGGACGGCCTGCTGCTGGCTTTTGCCCTGGCCGACCAGATCCGGCTGCTGCGCAACAACCTGGAGCAGCGCGTGCGCGAGCGCACCCTGGCCCTGACCCTCAGCAACGATGCCCTGCTGACGGCCAAGGAGCACGCGGAAGTGGTCAGCCGCCACCGCATCGATTTTCTTTCCGCCATGAGCCACGACATCCGCACGCCGCTGGCCGGCGTCATCGGCATGCTGAAATTCGCCCTGCGCGACCAGTCGGTTCGCGGGCGCACGCAGGAATATTTGCGCATCGGCCTGCACAATGGCGAATCGCTGCTGACCATCCTCAACGACATCCTCGACTTCTCGAAGATCGACGCGGGCAAGCTGACCCTGGAAACGCTGGACTTCGACTTGCTGGCCCTGGTCGGCGACGCGGCCGGCATCGTGCAGGGCCAGGCCGACGCCAAGAGCCTGCTGCTGCGCCGCGAACTGGCGCTCGACCTGCCCCGCTATGTGCGCGCCGATCCCACGCGCCTGCGCCAGATCCTCATCAACCTGCTGGGGAACGCCTTGAAATTCACGGCGAACGGCGAGGTGCTGCTGGAGGTGCGGCGCGCGCGCACGCCGCCGCGCGGCGATGGCCGCAGCCAGATCGAATTCATCATCAGCGACACGGGGCCAGGCATCGATGCCGACACCTTGCCGCGTCTGTTCCAGAAGTTCGAACAGGCCGACCATTCCACCACGCGCCGCTATGGCGGCACGGGCCTGGGCCTGGCCATCTGCAAGGAACTGGTCGAACTGATGGGCGGCAGCATCGGCGTCGAAAGCCGGGTCGGCATCGGCTCGCGCTTTCATTTCAGCCTGCCACTGCTCGATGGCAGCGCGCCGGCCGCGAATGCGCGCCAGCTGCCGCGCCACGCGCGCCACGCCTGCCGCCTGCGCATCCTGTGCGCAGAAGACGTGCGCACCAACCAGATCATCATCGGCACCCTGCTCGAAGCCATGGGCCATGCCGTGAGCATCGTTGACAATGGCGAAGAAGCGCTGCGCGCGCTGGGCTCCGGCGCCTATGACTGCGTGCTGATGGATGGCCGCATGCCGCTGATGGACGGCGAGCAGGCCGCGCGCCTGATACGCGACGGCGGCAATGCGCACTTCCCGATTCCCGACGCGCACATCCCCATCATCGCCCTGACGGCCAACGCCAGCGAACATGACCGCCAGCGCTACCTGGCGGCCGGCATGGACGACTTCCTCAGCAAACCTGTCGATGAAGCGCTGCTGTTTGAAAAGATCGACGCCATCATCGACCTGCTGCTGGCGCGCGGCCAGGCGCTGCCACCGGCCCTGCCGGCCGAAGAAGACGCGCTGGCGCGCCAGTTCGGCCTGGATACGGCCAGCGCCGCGCCACTGGACACGCCGCCGCCCGCCGATCCGATGAGCGTGCCCGTGCACATCCTGCCGCTGGCGGGCCTGTCGCCGCAGCACTTGCAGCGCATCGCGCAAGCCTTCTTGATGGAAGCGCCACGGCGTCTGGACCTGGCTTGCCACGCCGTGCGCAATGGCAACGCCAGCGCCGCGGCCGCCGCTTTTCATGCATTGAAAGGCAGCGCCGGCTACCTGAGCCGCCCCACCCTGCACAGCCTGTGCCACCAGATGGAAACGCTGGCGTCGAACGGCCAGCTCGATAACGTCGAGCAGTATCTGCCGCAACTGCAGGAAGCGCTGGACGTGGCGCGGCGCGACCTGGAAGAACACGCCGGCAGCACGTCTTAGGGCGCCGTCATCCAGCCGTGTGCTTGCAGCCACGCCAGCAGCAGTTGCGGCCAGGCGGCCGGTTCGCTGCCCGGCTTGCCCAGGCCCCAGCCATGGCCGCCGTGCCGGAACAGGTGCAGTTCCACGGGCACGCCCGCGCGGTGCAGGGCGCTGGCCATCAGCTGGCTGTTTTCGGGCGGCGCAATCGGATCATCGAGGGCTTGCGCGATGAAGGCGGGCGGCGTTTGCGCGTCTGCCTGCAGCTCGACCGACATGGCGTCGCGCGCGGCCTGCGCCGGATGCGCGCCCAGCAGCTCCTTTTTCGCATGCGTCGTGTCGAACGGCGGCTGCATGGTCAGCACGGGATACAGCAGCACGGCAAAATCGGGCCGCGCCGACACCTTGTCCGCCGCATCGACGGGCGCATAACGCACGGCGTGCGGCTGCACGGCCGTCATGCCGGCCAGGTGCGCGCCGGCGGAAAAACCCAGCATGCCGATGCGCGCCGGATCGATTTTCCATTCGGCGGCGCGCGCGCGGATCAGGCGCATGGCGCGCTGGCCATCCTGAAACGGCGCGTCCACCCCGCCGCCTTCCTGCGGCAAGCGGTACACCAGCTCAAAGGCCGTGATGCCCTGCGCCTGCAGCCAGGCGGCGGCCGGGCCGCTTTCCTTGCCCGCCTCGATATGCGCATAGCCGCCGCCGCTGGCCAGCAGGATGGCCACGCCGTTTGGCCGCGCCGGGCGGTGCACGAGCAGGTAGGGCTGCTCGACCTGGGTAATCGAGCCTTTGGCGCTGTCGCGCTGCGGGCCGGGCGCCGCGCCACCGGGCGGCGGGCCGGGCCACAGCAGAACCGCGCCTGCCGGCGCGGCGCCGGCGTGCAGGGGAAGGAAGACCAGACAAAGCAGCAGCAGGCGTTTCATGGGCAGGCTCGCGCAGGGACGATGAAACGCCATCATAAGGGCAGGTTAAAAATCCGTCTCGCCCTGGATCACGGCCGGATAGCCCGTCATGGCGCGCGAGGTCTGCATGCCGGCCATGACGGCCGCCTCCACGCAGCCCGCGTTGATGCCCGTCCTGATCCAGTCGCCCGTGAGGAACAGGTTGCTGAAGCCCGACTGGTCGGTGGCCAGGCGGTACTGCGTGCTGCCCACCACCGACATGACGTAGCGCTCGGACGGGTCGACGTTGGCGCGCCAGTACTGGCTGTCGAAACGCGCCGGCCCCGTGCCGGCCTTGGCATCGACCAGCCATTGCCACGGAAACGCGCCCGGTGCCCCTGCCTCGGCCCACAGGGCACCGATTTCCCGCTCCAGCTGGTGCAGCGCGCCCTGCTTGGCCTTTTCCGCACAGCGGGCCGGAAAGCCCGTGTCCGTCACGGGTGGATAGCTGTCGACGGGGAAGGCGCTGCAAAAGTAGGAAACGTTTTTTGGCTCGAGCCCCGCCGGCCAGTCTTCGTGCGCCAGCAACTGGTCCATCGGCGCCCACGTGTCGTACGGCTCCGTGAAGGCCGACAGCACGGGCTGCTGGCCTTGCGGCTGCGTGGTCCAGCCCATCTGCGACAGGTTCTTGTTGAGCCACACCTGGTAGGCTTGCGTGGCCACCGTTTTCACCTTCTCGGTCGTCAGGCGCAGGGTCGGGCTGTGCGCCAGCAACTGCGGGCACAGCGCCTCCAGCGAACCGATGGAAATGCCGAACACCACCTTGTCGAAATCGACGCCCTTCTTCAGGACGGTGACGGGCAGCGGCTGGCCGAACGCCTGTTGGTACTGCTGCGGCCAGTCGCTCCAGTACGACTCCAGGTTGACGCCTTTTTCCTGCAGCAGGGCCGCCTGCGCGGGATCGAGCTGCGCGTAATCGGGCGCGCTGGGCCAGCAATCGAGGCCTTTCACATTCACCAGCGGCGCGTAGTCTTCGGCCGGATCCTTCAATTGCACCTGCTCGGTGATGCGGATGCTGGCTATGTCGCCCGCGCCCGGCACCAGTTCTTCCACGCGCTGGAAGAACTTGAATTCCACCCCCCGTTTTTGCAGCACTTCGTACAGCGGCGTGAAAATCGTGTCGCCCATGCCGGCCTGCATCTTGAACATGATGCCGCCCTTGTAGGCCAGGCCGATGCGCGCCATCGCCCGCAGCAGGGTGCCTGCCTCGATGTTCGGCTTGGAAAAATCGCCGCCCTCGTAGGCGAACACCAGGTCGTAGAAGCCGCGCACGGGCGCCGAGTTGACGCTGAACTGCTCGTCGCCGCCATGCTTGCGCAGCCAGTCGCGGAAGTCGATATCGTTGATGACGTCGAAGCCGTTCTTGAACACGCCATCCTGGAACATGCCCTTCATGACGGTGATGCCCAGGTCCAGGCAGATGAACAGGCGGCGCAATTCATCGTCGCCGTCGATCAGCGCGCGGTAGCGCAGGCGCAGCCAGGCGCGGATGCCGTTCAGGGTGCTGGCCAGCAGCTGGTGGCGGGCCTGGTCGTGGCGCGTGGAATCGGGCGCCAGGTCGGCCACCAGCGCCACCAGCGCGCCCACGGACAGGCCCACGTCCAGCCCCAGTTCATCGGCCTGCCCCACCACTTCATCGGCCAGGCGGCGCAGCCAGCCCGGCCACACTCCCTCACCTTGCGAGGCGCTGGCGCGCACGATGCGCGCGTCGGCATCGGCCACTTGGCGGATCTGGCGTATCCACTGCTCGATCCAGCCCACCATGGCCACGGCCATCTGCCACAGGGTGATGTCTTCGCCGCCCTCGCCCGGCTCGCCCGGCAAGGTGGGGAAGACGATGGACCAGTTGCGCCACTGCCCCTTCACGTCCTCGGACAGGGCCACGTAATCGTGCTGCTTGAAGGCGTCGCGCCAGGTGGCCAGCGGCGCGCCGGGCGGACGCTCCAGGCTGGCGTAGGCTTCCTTGATCATCTTGAAGGCGTTGGCATAAAAGCCGAACCAGATATGCAGGCCGTGTTCCTCGATGCGCTGGCCCGCTTGCGCATTGCGTCCGCTGGCGCCCTTGCCGCCCAGGCGCCAGCCCAGTTGATACACGGTGATGGCATGCTGGTTTTGCCAGCCCGGCTGGTTGGTCAGATAATATGCGGCCGTCATGGCCGCCACGCCGCCGCCGAGGATGGCGATCTTTTCTGGCGCGATCTGCGAATTGTCGACCAGCTCCTCGCCCGGCATGGCCGTGAAATCGAAGTTCACGTTGAACGGCAGGATGGCCGCCTGCGGTCCCAGCTGCAAGCCCAGGGTCTGGTCCAGCGGGAAGCTGTCGAAGGCGTGCACCGTGCATGCATATTCATAGCCGAGCAGGCGCGCGCTGTGCAGGCGGTTGATTTCGGCCGGCGCGGCCACCAGCGCCTGGTACACGGCCTTCACGCCCGCGCTGTCGGGGAATTGCTTGAGGAAAATCTGGTCGATGCGGGGATTGCGCAGCAGGGACAGGATATCGGCCCAGCCGGCCTGGTCCATGTCGAAAAAGTCGGGGATGGAAAGGAAAATCTTGAAGGCCTGCTCGATCAGTTCCAAAAAGCTGTTGACGGGCTTGTGCGGCCCCGTCTGCACGGTGGCATTGACTTCCAGCAGCGGGTGCAGGGCCAGTTTCGTTTCCGGTGAGAAATGCTGGAAACCCTTGGCGGCGACGGAACAGCGCAGCGGCTCGCTGCCCGCGGCGGGAATCTCGTATTCGCACAAGTATTTCGGGTAGCCAAACAGTTCGCGCCCGTTGATCAGGGCCATGGCGTCGTCGACGAAAATATGGCAGGGGTACCAGTAGATATGCGCGAGCTTGCCCGCGTCATCCATCTGGCCGACCATGATCCAGGTGACGATGTCGACTTCCGTGATCCAGCCCTTGGCCTGGTCGACGGGGTTGGCGGAGTCCGCATGGTTGACGCGCGTAAAGGTCAGCATCACATACGGCGACAGGGCTTTCAGGGTCATGCGCTGGCCCGCCACCTGGTTCAGGGTGGTGTTGACGGTAGCCTGCAGCTTGGCCAGGTCGCCCTTGACGAAATACCCGTACATTTCCGACTGTTTCAATTGCAGCGGCGAGTGCATCATCACCGAACCGCCCTGGTAGATATACGAAGGTCTTGCCGAAGGTTTCGCCGTCATTGCCCTGCTCCCTATTTAAGTTTCAGACAAACAAGATTGAGATAGTGTATTTGAGAAAGAACAATGAATGATATGAAATAAATTAAAGGATATGCCAAGATGCATAGGCTGCGACGCCAAGCGGCGGGCGCACGGCGGCCGGGGCAAGCTGCCGGCATCGGGTGTACGATGCAGCATCGTCAGCGTTCCGAGCACCCTGTCATGGCAATGATTACCACCGATTATGTTTCCACTTATTCAGGCAACCGTTTTTATCCCTTGCGCCCGCATATCGACAAGGTCGCCATCGAAGACATCGCGCACGGCCTGGCCTACCAGTGCCGCTTCAATGGCCAGACGCAAGTGTTTTATTCGATCGCCCAGCACAGCCTGATCGTCGCCAGCCTGGTGCCGCCGCGCATGCGCCTGGCGGCCCTGCTGCACGACGCGGCCGAAGCCTATCTGGGCGACATGGTGAAACCATTGAAAGTGCTGCTGCCGGAATTTGCCGCGCTGGAAGACAAGGTGAGCGCCATCATCGCCGCCACCTACGGCCTGGACTTTTCCGACTACGCGCCCATCAAGCAGGCCGACCTGATTGCGCTGGCCACGGAAAAGCGCGACCTGATGCCGCATTCGGCCGAGCGCTGGGCCTACCTTGACGGCATCGCCCCCTTGCCCGGTATAATTGACGCCATGGGTCCGGCCGAAGCCAAGCAGCGTTTTTTGCAGGCGTTTGCCGAACTGAGCGGCGAAGGCATGGCCGCTTGAGTGCCGCGCGCCACACTGCCAGCCGCGCCCTAAGCCACGGTTTTTGCACGGCTTTTTTAGATATCCACAGCAACTGTGGATAAAGTTGTTGATAAGCCCCTCTTGACAAGCCGCAACACCAGTATTGATGCGGGTTTCAACAATTTGCTGATTTCACAGGCAATTTTTTATCCCAATGAAATCAACGACTTGTGATGCCGCATTTGCGCTTGAACAAACTTTCTCAAGCAACACCAAAATATATTTTTTGACGCCCTGAGCATCAAGGGCAAGCATGGCCTTGCAAGAACAGCATTGTTTTGACAAACCTTGCGGACTGGCATAGTGTGGAGTGAATGGGCACCATCAACGCTGGATAATGGCATGACTATGGATACCGATAACGGCGCCAAGGCACCGGACGAACCCGACTGGCTGGTCGATGAACCGCTGGCGCGTGGCGGCGCGGCGTCCGACGCGGCCAATGCGCCGGCGCCGTGGCGCGTGCTGATCGTCGACGACGATGTCGACGTGCACGTGGTCACCAAATTCGCCCTCAGCCAGGCCAGTTTCCAGGGGCGCCGGCTGAGCTTTCTGCATGCCTATTCGGGCGCCGAGGCGCTCACCGTGCTGCGCGGCACACCCGATATCGCCGTGGTGCTGCTGGATGTCATCATGGAAACGCAGGATGCCGGCCTGCAAGTGGCGCGCCAGATCCGCGAGGATCTCCACAACAGCGCAGTGCGCATCATCCTGCGCACGGGCCAGCCTGGCCAGGCGCTGGAGCACCGCATCATCATCGATTACGACATCAACGATTTCTGGTGCAAGACCGACCTGACGACACGCAAATTGTTCACCACCGTGATCGCCTCGCTGCGCACCTATGCCACCCTGCGCGAAGCGCAGCAGCAACTGGCCGACCTGGCCGCGGCGCTGGCCCAGCGCGACGGCACGCCACCGGCGCCACCGGCCGGCACGCCCTGAACCATCCGCCTACTTTCAGTCATAAAACAAGAGCACTGGATAGGCATACAGGCTTGCGCGATGCCCCATTTTGGCGCTTCGCCATGGCCGCAGGCGCGCGCGGATTGGCCAAAATAATCTAAGTGGCGGATTGTTAAGCGCTTTTTCAGATATCCACACGGACTGTGGATATCTTTGTGGATAAGCGCCTATTGACAGGCCTCAAAGCCACAGCCAGTGCGGCTTTCAATAAACTGCTCAATCAAACAGCAAAAAAATAACAGAGTAAAATCAATGACTTAGAATCTAACAGATAATCACGTGAAAATAATTTCAGCAATTTCGCTAGCCCATCATTTGTGCATAACTGAGCTGTAATGATCAATTCAACAACGTACGACAGTGCCCCATGGCAACACAGTTGCCACGGCAACCAGTCAGTGCAGTAGCTGGCGGCGCTGCTCCGGATGCAGCAGCACTCTTTCGATCAGTTCGGGTGCGACATTGTATGACTTCAGGTATTCCAGCGCGCACAAGGTACTGAAGGCCGCCTGCACGGCAATGCCCAGGTTGACGATATCGCACATCTTCTGGTCGACCCGCACATGGCGCACCATGGGCGTGACGGGCATATGCAAGGTTTCGGTGGAACTCGGCATGATGGATGACTCCTGAGAAAATGCAGACATGGCGGGAAGCGGCTGCGGGGACCGGCACTGGGACGCCAGCGCGGAAGTGACAGCGAAAGTATTGCCGATAAACGCACGATGTCAATGCCAGCCAGCCATTGCAATGCAGTTTTTTTCTGATATTCAAGGCCGCACGTCTTATGCAGATCAAACACGGCGCGTGGCGCCCGCCTACCATGGGATGGCGCCGCCGTCGCGCGGCGCAGGCATGAGGAGACGCACATGGAAACCAAGCCGAATACACCACCCGACCCCGCCAAAAATCCCGGCGACATCGCCCCGCCCGGTACCCCGGGCACGGGCGAAAACGTCTGCACGCACTGCCAGGGCCGGGGCGCCATGGCGGACGGACAAGCCTGTCCCATGTGCGCCGGCACGGGCGTGGTCATTGCCGGCATCGGCGGCGCCTGATGCGCGGGCATGGCGCGAAAAACCGGCTGCAGGAATAGACATGGACAAGGCGAAGCCGGCACGGCGATAATCGGGCATGACCGCCCCCGACGCTCCCGCCCTGCCTGACGGCACCGACTTTCCCCGCCCCCGGCCCAGTTCGCTGGCCGACCTGTTTTTCTCGTTCACCTTGCTGGCCCTGCAGGGGTTTGGCGGCGTGCTGGCCGTGATCCAGCGCGAGATGGTGGAACGCAAGCGCTGGCTGACGCAGGAAGAATTTCTGGAAGACTGGGCCGTGGCGCAAATCATGCCCGGGCCCAACGTGGTCAACCTGTCGCTGATGGTGGGCGGCCGCTATTTCGGCTTGAAGGGCGCGCTGGCGGCGCTGGCCGGCATGCTGGCCGTGCCCCTCGTCATCGTGCTCGTGCTGGGCGTGCTGTACACGCGCTTTGGCGACAATGCGCAGATGGCCGGCGCCTTGCGCGGCATGGCGGCAGTCTCGGCCGGCATGATCGCCGCCACGGGCGTCAAACTGGCCGCCGCGCTTGGCAAGCATCCGCTGCCCCTGTGGCTGACCTTGTCCATCTGCGTGCTGGGCGTGCTGATGGTGGCGATCCTCCGCTGGCCCCTCATCTACATCCTGCTGGGCCTGGGCGGCACCGGCTGCCTGTTGACGTATAGAAAGCTATCCACATGAATCCACCGCTGCAGCTGGTGCTGAGCACGGGCGACTGGCTGAACCTGTTCGGCCATTACCTGATGCTGTCGCTGATGTCGATCGGCGGCGCCATCTCCACCACCTCCGAAATGCACCGTTTCCTGGTGGAGCAGCACGGCTGGCTGACGCAGGCCCAGTTCAATGAATCGATCGCCATCGCGCAGGCGGCGCCCGGCCCCAACGTGCTGTTCGTCGCCCTGATGGGCTGGAACGTGGGCATGAACGCGGGCAGCTATGCGGCCGCGTATCTGGGCGTGCTGGTGACGATGGTCGGCATCATGCTGCCCAGCACGACCCTGACTTACATGGCGGCCCAGTGGGGCTACCGCAACCGCGACTTGCGCGCCGTGCGCGCCTTCAAACAAGGCATGGCGCCCATCGTCGTCGCCCTGCTGATTTCCACCGGCATGATCCTGGGCGGGGCCAACCACAATCTTGCCACGGACTGGCCCGTGTGGAGCCTGTCCATCGTGGCCGGCATCCTCATCTGGCGCACGAAGATTCATTTGCTGTGGCTGCTGGCGGGCGGCGCCGTGCTGGGCTGGCTGCAGCTCATCTAGCTGCGGCAGCGCCCCGCTACACGGCCAGGTGGCGTTTCACGTCCTCGCCATCCATCTGCTCCGCCTTGCCGCTGGCCACCACGCTGCCGCGCGACAGCACGATGAATTCATCGGCCAGTTCGCGGGCGAAATCGAAATACTGTTCACACAGCACGATGGCCATGTCGCCGCGCTGCTTCAGCAGGGAAATGACCCTGCCGATATCCTTGATGACGGACGGCTGGATGCCTTCCGTCGGCTCGTCAAAGATGATCAGCTGCGGTTCGGCCAGCAGGGCGCGCGCGATGGCCAGCTGCTGCTGTTGCCCGCCGGACAAATCACCGCCGCGCCGCTGCAGCATCTCCTTTAGCACGGGAAACAGTTCATACACGTGGGGATCGATGCGCGAGGCGTGCCTGCCCCGTTTCACCGCCATGCCCATGAGCAAATTCTCCTCCACCGTCAGGCGCGCGAAAATGTCGCGCCCCTGCGGCACGTAGGCGATGCCCAGCTTTGCCCGCGCATGCGGTGCCAGTTTGGTGATGTCGCGGCCGTTGAACACCACCTTGCCCTGCGCCACGGGCAGCACGCCCATCAGGCATTTCAACAGGGTCGTCTTGCCCACGCCATTCCTGCCCAGCAAGGCCAGGCATTCGCCCTTGCGCGCCGCCAGATTGACGCCGCGCAAGGTGTGCGAGGAGCCATAGTATTGATTCAGTTGTTCGACTTCCAGCATGTGTGCTCACCTTCCCAGATAGACTTCGATGACGCGTTCGTCGGCTTGCACCTGCTCCATGCGCCCCTGCGCCAGCACGGCGCCCTCGTGCAGCACGGTGACGATTCCTTGCTGGGCGATTTCCGTCACGAACCCCATGTCGTGCTCGACCACCATGATGGAATGCTTGCCGCGCAACTCATTGAGCAATTCCGCCGTGCGCGCCGTTTCCGCATCCGACATGCCGGCCACGGGTTCGTCGAGCAGGATCAGCTGCGGCTCCTGCATCAGCAGCATGCCGATTTCCAGCCATTGCTTTTGCCCGTGCGACAGCAAGCCCGCCAGGCGCGCCTCCTGGCCATTCAGGCGGATCAGGCGCAATATCGATTCGATCTTGCCCGCCTGTTCGGAAGTGAGGCGGGCAAACAGGGTCGGCGCCACGCGCTTGTCCATCTTCATGGCCAGTTCCAGGTTGTCGAACACCGTGTGCTGCTCGAACACCGTGGGACGCTGGAACTTGCGGCCGATGCCGGCGTGGGCGATCTGCGCTTCCGTCATCGTCGCCAGGTTCATGGTCTGGCCGAACCAGGCCGTGCCAGAGGTGGGCCGCGTCTTGCCGGTGATCACGTCCATCATCGTCGTCTTGCCAGCGCCATTCGGGCCGATGATGCAGCGCAGCTCGCCCACGGAAATATCGAGGCTCAGCTTGTTGATGGCCTTGAAGCCGTCAAACGACACGCTGATGTCTTCCAGGTAGAGGATGGCGCCATGCGTCGTGTCGACGCCCTCGCCTTTCACGCGGGAATACGTGGCGCCCGCTTCGGCGCTGGCCATGCCGGGCAACATGCGGATACTCATGCTGCCTCCTCTGCCGCGGCAACGGCTTTCTTGCGTTTGAGCTTGCTCAACACACCGAGCATGCCCTGCTGCATGAACAGGGTCACGCCGATGAACAGCAGGCCCAGCGCAAACAGCCACAGTTCCGGCAAGGCGGCCGTGAACCAGCTTTTCAGGCCGTTGACGGTGAAGGCGCCCAGGATGGGACCGATCAAGGTACCGCGTCCGCCGACGGCCACCCACACCACCATTTCGATGGAATTGGCCGGCGACATCTCGGACGGGTTGATGATGCCCACCTGCGGCACGTACAGGGCGCCGGCGATGCCGCACAGCACGGCCGACAGGGTCCAGACAAACAGCTTGAACCACAGCGGGTTGTAGCCCAGGAACATCAGCCGTGCTTCGCTGTCGCGCACGCCCTGCAGCACGCGGCCCAGTTTCGACGTGACAATGGCGCGCGCGCCGATCAATGCCGCCAGCAGGATGGCCAGGGTCAGCAGGAACAGCACGGCCTTGGTGGCGGGCGCCGTGACGTCGTGGCCGAGAATGGTCTTGAAATCCGTGAAGCCGTTGTTGCCGCCAAAGCCGGTGTCATTGCGGAAGAACAGCAGCATGAAGGCATACGTCATCGCCTGCGTGATGATGGAAAAATACACGCCCTTGATGCGCGAGCGGAAGGCGAAATAACCGAAGACAAAGGCCAGCACGCCCGGCACCAGCACGACGAGGGCCATGCAGTACCAGAAATGCTCCGTGAAGGCCCAGTACCAGGGATAGGTTTTCCAGTCGAGAAATACCATGAAATCGGGCAAGCTGCTGTGGTACTGGCCCTGCCCGCCGATGGCGCGCATCAGATACATGCCGTGCGCATACGCGCCCAGCGCAAAGAACACGCCGTGGCCCAGCGACAGGATGCCCGTGTAGCCCCACACCAGATCCAGCGCCAGCGCGGCCAGCGCGTAGCACATGAATTTGCCCACCAGCGCCACCGTGTAGGCGGAGACGTGCAAGGCGTGCCCTTCGGCAAACGCCAGATTAAAAATCGGCAACAGCGCCGCCAGCACCGTGCATGCGGCAAGCGCCAGCCAGACGGGCCGTGTAAACAGGCCCTGCTTGGTTTGACAGGAGGTAATCATTCGACGCTGCGTCCCTTCATGGCAAACAGGCCCTGCGGCCGGCGCTGGATGAAAATGATGATGAACACGAGGATGGCGATCTTCGCCAGCACGGCGCCCGCCACCGGTTCGAGGAATTTGTTGACTTCACCCAGGCCCAGCGCGGCGATCACGGTGCCGGCCAGCTGGCCCACGCCGCCGAGCACCACCACCATGAAGGAGTCGACGATGTAGCTTTGGCCCAGGTCAGGCCCCACGTTGCCCAGCTGCGACAGGGCCACGCCGCCCAGCCCGGCGATGCCGGAACCGAGGCCAAAGGTCAGCATGTCGACCTTGCCCGTGGCCACGCCCACGCAATCGGCCATGCGGCGGTTTTGCGTGACGGCGCGCACGAACAGGCCCAGGCGTGTCTTGTTGAGAATGAGCCACACGGCCACCACGACGATGACGGCAAAGGCGATGATGGCCAGCCGGTTGTACGGCAGCACCAGGCCGCCCAGCACCGTCACGCCGCCCGACATCCACGCAGGGTTGGCCACTTCCACGTTTTGCGCACCGAAGACGGTGCGCACCAGCTGCATGAGGATCAGGCTGATGCCCCAGGTGGCCAGCAGGGTTTCCAGCGGCCGCCCGTACAGCCAGCGGATCACCGTGCGCTCGAGCACCACGCCGACCAGGCCGGCGACAAAAAAAGCGGCCGGCAAGGCGGCCAGCAGATACGCATCCTGCATGCCGGGCAGGTAGGTGCGGAAGAACAGCTGGCACAAATAAGTGGTGTAGGCACCTATCATCAGCAGTTCGCCATGCGCCATGTTGATGATGCCCATCAAGCCGAACGTGATGGCCAGCCCCAGCGCGGCCAGCAGCAGCACGCTGCCCAGGGAAATGCCGTAAAACACGTTGCCGGCGAATTCCATGCGCGCCACCCTGCCCTTGATCTGGCCCATGGTGTCGATGGCGGCCAGCTGCACGGCTTCGTCGGGCTCGCCCCCTTTTTCCAGCATGGCTTGCAGCACGGGCAGCAGGCGCGCGTCGCTGCTGCCGGCCAGGTCCCGCACCGCCTGCTTGCGCGTGGCCGCATCGGGCGCGTGCAAGTTGGCGCTGGCGATCAGCACCTGCAGGATTTGCTGGATGTCGGCATCGGTTTCCTGTGCCAGCGCCTTGTGGATCAGCGGCAGCTGCGCGGGATCGACGGACTGCTGCAGCGCCTGCGCGGCGGCCAGGCGCGTGGTCCGCTCGGGCGCCAGCAGTTTCAGCCCCGACAAGGCGCCCGCCACGGCCGAGCGCAAGCGGTTGTTGACCATCACGCCATCGATGCCGTCCGGCAGCGGCACGTTCTGGCTTGTCGACGGATCGTAGGCCTGCTCGCCGTCGACGATGTAGACCTTGCCATCGGGCGCCGCATACAGGGCCTCGTCCTGCAAGGCTTGCAGCAGTTTGGCGGCCTCGGGCGTGGCCAGGGCGGCGATCTGCGCCACGGCGGCAACCCTGGCGTCGGGATCGTCGCCGGATAGCGGTTTGAGCAGATCAGGGGGAATGGCTGCCTGCGCCAGCGGGGAGAACAGCAGGCAGGCGAGGACGAGCAGTTTGGGAATGAACCTCATTGTAAGTTCCAAGGAAAGGCTGCACGGGGCAAATTGCTTACCCCAAAGGCGAGGACTGGGGTCGGCCACTCAGGGTCCGACCCCGGCATTTGCTGGTGAAGGACAGGGGTCAGACCCCAGCTCTTTGCCCGGGGTTGCGATAACGATTCGACGCACAAGCGCCTACAACTTCTGCTTGCCCTCGTTACCCTTGATAAACGGGCTCCAAGGCTGGGCGCGGATCGGTTCCTTGGTTTTCCACACGACATTGAATTGCCCATCGGCCTTGATTTCGCCGATCATCACGGGCTTGTGCAAATGGTGATTGGTCGCATCCATGGTCAGGGTGAAGCCCGATGGCGCCTTCACGCTCTGGCCCGCCATGGCGGCGATGACCTTGTCCGTGTCCGTCGACTTGGCCTTTTCCACGGCCTGCGCCCACATGTGGATGCCGACATAGGTCGCTTCCATCGGGTCGTTCGTCACCACCGAAGCCGCGTTCGGCAGCTTTTGCGCCACGGCGTAGGCTTTCCACTGCTTGATGAATGCGGCATTCACGGGGTTCTTGACGGATTCAAAATAATTCCACGCCGCCAGGTGACCGAGCAGCGGCTTGGTATCGATGCCGCGCAGCTCTTCCTCGCCGACGGAAAACGCGACGACGGGCACGTCCGTGGCTTTCAGGCCCGCATTGCCCAGTTCCTTGTAGAACGGCACGTTCGAATCGCCATTGATGGTGGAAATGACGGCCGTCTTGCCGCCCGTGGAAAACTTCTTGATGTTGGCGACGATGGTTTGATAGTCGGCGTGGCCGAACGGCGTGTAGACCTCGCTGATATCGCTATCTTTCACACCCTTGCTTTTCAAAAAGGCGCGCAGGATCTTGTTGGTGGTGCGCGGATACACATAATCCGTGCCCAGCAGCACGAAGCGCTTGGCGCCGCCGCCATCCTTGCTCATCAGGTATTCCACGGCCGGGATCGCCTGCTGGTTGGGCGCGGCGCCCGTATAAAACACATTCTTTTCCAGTTCCTCGCCCTCGTATTGCACGGGATAAAACAGCAGGCTGTTGAGTTCCTTGAACACCGGTAACACCGACTTGCGCGACACGGATGTCCAGCAGCCAAACACGACAGCGACCTTGTCCTGCGCCACCAGCTGGCGCGCTTTTTCCGCAAACAAGGGCCAGTTTGATGCCGGATCGACGACGACCGGCTCCAGCTTTCTTCCCAGAACGCCGCCCTTGGCATTGATCTCGGCGATCGTCATCAAGGCCACGTCTTTCAGCGACGTTTCCGAAATGGCCATGGTGCCCGACAAGGAGTGCAGGATGCCCACCTTGATCGTGTCGGCGGCCCAGGCCGTCTGCGTGTAGATGGAGGTGGTCAAGGCCAGTGCGCCTGCTGCTGCCGCTTTCAAGATGATGCGTCGTGACATGTGGACTCCTGAGTGAAGAACTGCATGAGTATCAATGGATGGGCATACGATGTTGTTAAAGCAGAATGCATGCCAGCATCAGCAGCGCAAGGCCATGCCACGCGTGCCACGCTTTGGTGCGTGTGAGAGATTGCCGCACGAAAAAAAACCTGGCTGCACAAGGACTGTGCAGCCAGGTTGATTCATGCGGCAAAACGGTGCGTGCGCGCCGTTAATCCTTGCGCGGCGCGCCTCTCAAGCGGCGCCAGCCCTTGCGTCCCAGCGGGAACAGCAGCACGAAAGCGATCAGCCATGGCAGGATGTAGGCCATGGCCGTGATGGCGTTGGCCACGCCTTCCGACAGGTTATCCGTGAAATTGCCCAGCGCGCGCTTGACGGGCGTCCAGAACGATTGCTTGCCTTCCGCGCTGATGGCCACGTTCAGCAAGTCCGTGTCGATGCGCTGCATCAGCAGCGCGTTGGCCGCCGTCGCCTGCTCCAGTTCCACCTGCACGGTGGCCAGTTCCTTGGTTACCTTGATCAGCGCGTCCACATTCGTGCCCGAGCGCTTTTCCAGGTCCTGCAATTGCGCCTGGTATTGCTTGAGCATTTCCAGGCGCTTCTTGCTGTCGAGCACGGGACGGCCCAGGTCTTCCACCTTGGTGCCCTGGCTCGTCACCTCGCCTTCGGCGGCGACCAGCGCGACGAGCTTCCTGATGCCGGCCGGCTTGGCGCGCATGCTGATGCGCGCATGCACATAGCGGCCGCTGTCGAGGCTGGAATCGAGCAACAGGCAGGCGTTTTGCGTATCGGCCTTGCAGGCGGCCACGACTTTTTCATACAGGGGCCGCACCTGCGCTTCGCCGGCGTCGACACTCACATTGTGTTCATAGGCCAGAAACTCGCTGCCTTTTTCCTTGCCATCGAGGCGCGCGGCGCTGGATTGGCCGCCGCTCTCGCCCTTGCCGGCGCAACCGGCCAGCACAACCAGGCCAGCCATCGCCAGCAGCCGCAGGCTTGTGTGTAGACGCTTGTTCATAAAATCCTTCATTAAAATGATGCGGGTTCCTGCTGGTGCCAAGTTTATTGCCACATGAAAACCATAAGGAAAAAACAAGGGGCGATTTTAGTCGAAAGACAGGTCTATCCGCTGTTCTTCTGCGCCAGCGCAATAAAAATGCCGACTTTTCCCCGCAGTAAGGGGCCGCTGCGGCTTTGGCAGCGGCGCCGTAGCTGGTATCATGCGGGCAAACGCCAGCCGGCGCCTGTGCAACAGGGCCGGCGCATGCACCACCTTGCGAAGCGGCCCGGCCACCCGGCGGCCGCCGACGCCTCCCTACAGATCAGAGAAGCGAGTTCCTATGAGCACATCATCGTCCCACCCATCGTTCTGGCGCCGTGTCCCGCTGGCCTTCGGCGCCTTCTTCAGCACCCTGTCGGACGCCGCCTATGCGGCCCGCGTGGAAAAGCTGTCCTTGCCCGAGGTTGCCCCTGTTGCTCCGGTCGCGCCCGTGGCGCCAGCCCCCGTGCCGACGCCGGCCGCCGCGCCCGTCATTTTGAAGGAAGCCACGCCCGATGCGGCCCTGCAGTTGCTGGCCCTGCTGCAGCGCGAAGCGCGTTTGATCGACTTTACCCAGGAAAACCTGGGCAGCCATGCGGACGCCGACATCGGCGCGGCGGCCCGCGTGGTGCACGAAGGCTGCGCCAAGGTCATGCGTGAATACTTCACCATCGCCCCCGTGCGCCAGGAGCTTGAGGGCAGCCGCATCGTGCTGCCGGAAGGTTTTGACTCCGCCCAGGTGCGCCTGACGGGCAACGTGGTCGGCTCCGCGCCGTTCACGGGTACCCTCAGCCATCGCGGCTGGCGCGCGTCCAGCGTGCGCCTGCCGAAACTGAGCGAACAGCACGACGCGAGCATCCTGGCGCCAGCCGAGGTGGAACTGTGAACGACACCACGAACGCCACCCCGAACACCCCGCGCTACGCCATCGGCATCGACCTGGGCACCACCCACAGCGCCCTGTCGTATGTGAACCTGACCGAGAGCGACGGCGAAAAGTCCAGCCACGGCGTGCTGAAAGTGCCGCAGTTGTCGGCACCGGGCACGGTCGAAGAACTCTCCTTGCTGCCATCGTTCGTCTACCTGCCGCACGCCGATGAAGTGGCGGCGGGCGACCTGGCCCTGCCCTGGGTCACCGAGGAAGCCGAAGCACCGTTCGTCGTCGGCGAAATGGCCCGCAGCCGCGGCGCCACCACGCCCATTCGTTTAGTGTCGAGCGCGAAAAGCTGGCTGTGCCACCCTGGCGTGGACCGCCGCGCGGCCATCCTGCCGAACGACGCGCCGGCCGAAGTACCGCGCATTTCGCCCATCACGGCGGCCACGCGCTACCTGACGCATTTGCGCCAGGCCTGGGACAACGCCCACCCGCAGGCGCCATTCGCGCAGCAGGAAATCACCGTCACCATTCCCGCCTCGTTCGACCCGGCCGCGCGCGAGCTGACGATGGAAGCGGCGCAGGCGGCAGGCTACACCTCGCTCACCTTGCTGGAAGAGCCGCAAGCGGCGCTGTACAGCTGGATCCAGACCAGCGAAGGCCGCTGGCGCAAGGAAGTCAAGCCGGGCGACATCATTTTAGTGGTCGACGTGGGCGGCGGCACCAGCGACTTTTCGCTGATCGCCGTGCTGGAACGCGACGGCGTGCTGGAACCGCACCGCGTGGCAGTCGGTGAACACATCCTGCTGGGCGGCGACAATATGGACCTGGCGCTGGCCCACCTGGTGGCCCGCAAGCTGGCCGCCAACGGCACCCAGCTGGACGCCTGGCAAATGCGTGCGCTGACCTACGGCTGCCGCAGCGCCAAGGAAAGCCTGCTGGCCGACAGCGGCATGGAAACGGCGCCCATCGTCGTGCCGAGCCGCGGCTCGAAACTGATCGGCGGCTCGATCCGCACGGAACTGACGCGCGCGGAAGTGTACACCTTCATCCTCGACGGTTTCTTCCCGCAGGTGGAAGCGTCGAGCCGCCCTGCCGTGCGCACGCGCGCCGGCCTGACGCAACTGGGCTTGCCGTATGCGCAGGACGCGGCCATCACGCGCCACCTGGCCGCGTTCCTGGGCCGCCAGGTGGCGGCAACGGCCGAACTGGAAGGCTTTGCCGGCCGCCAGGCGGAGGGCGCCAGCTTTTTGCACCCGACGGCCGTGCTGTTCAACGGCGGCGTCTTCAAGTCCGACCTGCTGGTCCAGCGCATCATGGCGACCGTTAACGACTGGCTGTACATGGAAGGCGCGGAACCGGCGCGCATGCTGGCCGGGGCCGACCTGGACCTGGCCGTGGCGCGTGGCGCGGCCTACTACAGCTATGTAAGGCGCGGCCATGGCGTGCGCATCCGCGGCGGCACGGCCAGCTCGTTCTATGTGGCCATCGAATCGGCCATGCCCGCCATCCCCGGCATGGAGCCGCCGATCCAGGCCCTGTGCGTGGCGCCGTTCGGCATGGAAGAAGGCAGTGAACTGGAACTGCCCGGCCAGCAATTCGGCCTGGTGGTGGGCGAACCCGTGCACTTTCGCTTCTTCGCCTCGTCCACGCGCCGCAACGACCAGATCGGCGACCTGCTCGATTTCTGGGGGCCGGACGAATTGCAGGAACTGAGCGAAATCCAGGCGACCTTATCCGCCGAAGGCCGCTCGGCCGGCGACGTCGTGCAAGTGAAACTGCATGCGCGCGTGACGGAAGCGGGCACCCTGGAACTGCTGGCCGTTTCCCCTGACGGCGCCGAGCGCTGGAAAGTGGAATTCGACGTGCGCGGCACGCCACAGCACTAGGCGTGGCCAGCGCGGTGGACAAGCCGGCCTTCCTGGTCGGCATCGACCTGGGCACCACCAACACGGTGGTCGCCTATGCCAAGGCCAATGATGCGCAGGCTGAAATAAACCTGTTCGCCATCGAGCAGCTGGTCGCGCCCGGCGAAGTGGGCGCACGCCCGCTACTGCCTTCCCTGCGCTACCACCGCGCCGCCGGCGAACTGGCGGCGGGCGACTTGCAGCTGCCGTGGCGGCAGGATGATGTGGCCGGCGTGGCACAGCCCGTGCTGGGCGCCCTGGCACGCCAGCTCGGCGCGCAGGTGCCGGGACGGCTCGTGTCCAGCGCGAAGAGCTGGCTGTCGCATGCCAGCGTGGACCGCCAGGCGCCCATCCTGCCGTGGGGCGCGGATGCCGATGTGGCCAAGGTATCGCCCGTGGTGGCCAGCGCCAGCTATCTGGCCCACGTGCGCGCCGCGTGGGACCAGCGCTTTCCCGACGCGCCCCTGGAAGCGCAGGAACTGGTGCTGACCATTCCCGCCTCGTTCGACGAGGGTGCGCGCGCACTCACCCTGCAAGCGGCGCGCATGGCCGGCCTGCCCAGCTTGCGGCTGGTCGAAGAACCGCAGGCGGCTTTTTATGACTACCTGCAGCGCCGGCGCGCCACCCTGCGCGCGGACCTGGCCGCTACGCGCCGCATCCTGGTGTGCGACGTGGGCGGCGGCACCACCGATTTCAGCCTGATCGACGTGGCTTTCGATGACGACGGCGAACCGCAGCTTGAACGCAGCAGCGTCGGCAATCATTTGATACTCGGCGGCGACAATATGGACCTGGCGCTGGCGCACCTGGTGGAAACGCGCCTGGCCGCCGGTGTCGAAGGCGGCATGAAGCTGTCCGCCGCGCGCCTGTCGCAGCTGATGGAACGCTGCCGCGCCGCCAAGGAACTGCTGCTCTCCAGCGACGCACCCGACAAGGCGACCGTCACCTTGCTGGGCGCCGGCTCGCGCCTGGTCAAAGGCAGCCGTTCCGCCGACGTCACGCGCGAGGAGGTGGCGGCCATGGTGGTCGACGGCTTCTTCCCGCAGGTAGCAATCAGCGAGACGGCGAAAAAGGGCCGCGCCGGCATCGTCGAATTCGGCCTGCCCTACGCGCAGGACGCGGCCATCACGCGCCACCTGGCCAGCTTTTTGCAGCAGCATCAGGGCGCACTGCCCGATACGCTGCTGCTGAACGGCGGCGTATTCCGCGCCGACGCGCTGGCCCGCCGCCTGGCCGAAACCCTGGCACACTGGCGCGGCGCGCCCCTCACCATCCTGCACAACGACAATCCCCGACGTGGCCGTGGCGCGTGGCGCCGTCGCCTACGCGCTGGCCCGGCGTGGCCAGGCGCCGCGCATCGGCGGCGGTTCGCCGCGCAGCTATTTCCTCGTGCTGGGCGCACCGGGCAAGGACAACCGCGCCGTCTGCATCCTGCCCCGTGGCAGCGCCAGCGGCGAAGAAATCCGCCTGTACGAACGCCTGTTTGCGCTGCGCCTGGGCCGGCCCGTGCGCTTTCACCTGGCCTCTTCCATCGCGGAAGCGGGCACGCCGCCCAAGCTGGGCGACATCGTCGACCTGGGCGAAGGCGAGTACCTGCGCCTGCCGCCGCTGGCCAGCGTGCTGCACGACAAACAGGATGCCAACGACAAACGCGAAATCACCGTGCAGCTGGCCACCGTCATGACGGAGGTGGGCACCCTGGAAGTGCATTGCGTGGCCGAAGCGGATGCCAGCCAACGCTGGCTGCTGGAATTCCAGTTGCGCGGTAGCGAGGAAGAGCAAGGTCCCGACGGTGGCGACGGCAACGCCCCCGCAGTCTCGCCGCGGATAAAAGAAGCGGTCGACAAAATCGAGCGCATCTTCGGCGGCAAGGCGCAGAAAGTCGAAACGAAAGAGGTACGCCAGCTGCGCCAGCACCTGGAGCGGGGACTGGGCGGGCGCGACAGCTGGGACACGCCGCTGCTGCGCCAGCTGTTCGACGCCCTCATGCTGCGCGCGCGTGGCCGGCGCCGGTCGGCCGAACATGAGCGTGTCTGGCTGAACCTGGCCGGCTATTGTTTGCGTCCCGGCTACGGCGACGCGCTCGACCCGTGGCGCATCGAGCAGCTGTGGGCGATGTTCGACGCGGGCGTGCAGCACCACAAGGATAGCCAGGTGTGCGCCGAATGGTGGACCCTGTGGCGCCGCGTGGCCGGTGGCTTGAGCGTGGAGCAGCAATTGCGCCTGCTCGACGATTTCGCCTTCAACCTGCAAGCCGATGCGGCGCAGCGCGGCAACCGCCCCGTCACCCTGGTGGGCGGCAGCGACGACGACATGCTGCGCCTGGGCGCCTCGCTGGAACGCATCCCCGGCGCCTACAAGGCGGAAGTGGGGGCCTGGCTGCTGAAACGCCTGGACAAGGCCAGTAAAAAAGGCGAAGCGGCGGACACCAACACCCTGTGGGCGCTAGCCAGGGTCGGCGCGCGCCAGCCTTTCCACGGCAGCGCGCATGAAGTGGTCGACAGCGCCACCGTGGCCGAATGGCTGCAGGTGCTGCTGGCGCTGGACTGGAAGAAGACCGAACCGGCCGCCTTCGCCGCCACCCACTTGGCACGCATGACGGGCGACCGCTCGCGCGACATCGCCGACGAGCTGCGCGCCACGATTCTTGGGCGCCTGAAGGCCGTCGGCGCCCCGCCCCTGTGGCACGCCATGGTCAGCGAAGTGACGCAGCTGGACGAGGCGGCCACCAAGCGCATGCTGGGCGAAGCGCTGCCGCCGGGGCTGAAGCTGATCGGTTAAGAAAATTCATCGCGTAGGTCGGATTAGCCCGGAGGGCGTAATCCGACAATATTGTCGGCGGCGCCTGTCGGATTACGGCCTGCGGCCTAATCCGACCTACCCGTCGCTGCGCGTCGCAATACGGCAGCTAACCATCGGCCAACCGTACCCACCCTGAGCGTGTAGGTCGGATTAGCCCGGAGCGCGTAATCCGACAATATTGTCAGCGGAGCCTGTCGGATTACGGCCTGCGGCCTAATCCGACCTACCGGTCGCTGCGCGTCGCAATACGGCAGCTAACCATCGGTCAACCGTACCCACCCTGGGCGTGTAGGTCGGATTAGCCCGGAGCGCGTAATCCGACGATATTGTCAGCAGCGCCTGTCGGATTACAGCCTGCGGCCTAATCCGACCCACCCGTCGCTGCGCGCGTAGCCTCCAAACCGCCCCTTTGCGCTAGATCACGGCCACCAGAAACAGCAGCACCGCCAGCGGCGCCTGCACCAGCACGATGCCGGGATGCGTGCGGCGCAGCTGGGCCCACACGTTCAGGCCCGGTACCTCCTCGTGCGGATGGTGCGCCTCGTCGCGCAAGGACATCGCGTGCAGGAACATGCCGGCGATCAGGGGGCCGGGGTTGACCCACCAGCCCTGCTCCAGCAAGCCGCGCGACAGATAGATGGCCAGCGCGCCGATGGCAAACGGCGAGGCCCACACCAGCACCAGCATCAAGCGGATGCCATAGAATTCGGCCAGAGTGCCCATGCGGTGCAGGCGGCTGAAATCGCGGTCTTCCATACGCTTGTCGATGGCCAGTTCGGCGCGGCCATACAAGGTCCACAGGCCGCCGAACAGGCAACCCAGCAGCACCCCGAGGACGATATCGGCGACGAAGACCACGTATTTATTCACGTCGGCCGTGCCGATGCCCAGCGAGGTATAGGCCGCCGCATGCAGGTGCAAGCCGGCCTGCTCTCCCTCCGCCGTCGTGTAGCGGTCGCGCACATCGTAGGTGGCGCCGACAAACTGCACTTGCTTGCGCGGCGCATCGGCCGCCACCCCCGCCTTGCCGTCAAGCAGGCGCACGCCGCTGCGCGTGGGGTCCAGAAAGGCGGGCGCCACGGCGGCCGGATGAAATGGCGCCGTGACGGCGTTCTGCTCCGCCGCATCCTTGGCGTCGCCGTGGATGACGGGTTCGAAGGCCCAGCGCGCCAGCTGCTTTTCGCTGCGCGTGCGCTGCGCCAGCTGGCAAACCCTGTCCGCCAATCGATAGCCGGCCTTTTGTTCAGACAGCGCTGCAGGCATGGGCTGCGCGCGCTCCTGCTGCTGCGCGCCATGCGCCAGCTCGAACGCCACGGCCGCCAGCACGGGGCTTTTCAGCTCGATGCGCGTAACGGCACCCATGCGCTCACGGATGCGCGGGCTGGCGAAATGCACGCCGGCCGCGCAGCGCGCGCGTATCCACGGCAGGTTCGCGTTCCGGTCAGACTGTTCGGGCAGGATCAGCACCAGCTGCCGGCCATCCGCGGCCAGCCGGTCGAGCAGCTGGTCCAGCGGCCGCGCGCCGGCATCGTGCTGTTCATAGACGGCCGGCGCCAGATCCAGGTCGATGGCCAGCACCCGGGCATCGCGCCGCGCGACGTTGGCCAGCAACTGCTGCAGGCGCGCCCGTTCCAGCGGTTCGCGCTCGTCGAACACCTGTTCGAACGCAGGCTGGTCGATCTCGATGATGCCGGGCCGGTAGGCGGCGCCCGGGTCCTTGCCCCGCTCCAGCAACTGGCCCTGTTCCGCGCTGGCGCGCAGCATGGCCGCATCCAGCCATTCCAGCACGTGCAACCCTTCCAGCGCCAGCATCAGCGAGGCGATCAGGCTGGCGCCGATCACATGGTGCAGCAAATGCGTGCCTGTCAGCTTGAATGCCGATCCGACCTGGGCGACGGGCCACAGCAGGCGCCGCCAGAGTGGCAGGGGCGCGTTTTCAGGATGGCCGGTATCCACGGTGCATTCCCCTCGGGTGATGCTGCCAGTGTACTATCTGGCAACTGTTAATGACGAAATCATATGGTAGGGCAATTATGCCCGGGCCGCCGCACGGCTGGCGCCGCTTTCCCTCACGGCATGCTGGCCGCAATAAGCGATGAATTCCACCGGCGGCAAGGCCCTGGAAAACAGCCAGCCCTGGCCATAATCGACGCCGCGCGCGCGCAGGTAGTCGGCCTGCTGCGGCGTCTCCACGCCTTCGGCGATGATTTCCAGCTGCAAGGTCTGCGCCATGGCGATGATGTGCGAGGTCACGCTGCTCGTCACCGTCTCGCCGCCGATGGTGTCGATGAAGGACTTGTCGATTTTCAGCGCGTCGACGGGCAGATTCTGCAAGTAGGCGAGGCTGGAATAGCCGGTGCCGAAATCGTCGATGGCGACGGAAAAGCCCATGGCTCGCGCACGCTCGAGCGCCTGGCGCGCCGCCGCCACGTCGATGAAGCCGCGCTCCGTCGCCTCCAGCCATATCTGGCTCACCGCGATGCCGCTGCCATCGAGCGCCCTGGCCAGCACGTCGAGCAGCCTGCCCGTCTGGATATCGGATGCGCAGACATTGATGGCGATGTGCAGCTGCGGCTGGGCCAGCAGCAGTTCGCGCATTTCGCGCACCACTGTTTCCACCAGCTGGTCGGTAATCGGTTCGATCAAGCCGCTTTCCTCGGCTTGCGGAATGAAATAGTCGGGACGCATCATCGTGCCATCGGGTCGCGGCCAGCGTATCAGCGCTTCGGCGCCCACGCAAACGCCATCCTGCAGCCGTACCAGCGGCTGGTAGTGCACGATGAATTCACGTTTTTTCAGCGCCTGCGCCATTTCACCCTGCAGCGACAGGCGGCTGCGCGTCAGCCAGACCAGCAGGCTGATGGCCACGGCGGCCAGCAGGAAGCCGAAGGGCAGGATGTACAGCTGTTCGTTGCGCAGCTGCTTGCGCATGCTGCTCTCGGGCGCCAGGCCGACCGTGGCCAGTTCGCCCTTGCGCGCCACGGCAGCCTGCATCTTGTCGGCGCTGGCGATGGCACGGTCATTGCCCTTGTCGCGCACCAGGCGGCCCACCAGTTCCGCGTTCGGCGCGTTCTGGCTGCCCAGCATGGCGCCGCCCGCCGTGGCGACGGCGACCTGCACGTCGGGGTCGGCAATGATATCGGCCAGGTGGGCCGGATCGACCAGCACCCGGTGCTTGTCCTTGAACAGGCCGAGCATCGGTTTGCCCATGCCCTTGCCCGCCGACGGTGGCGTGCGCGTGTTGACGTCGACGCCGCCCCGGGTGGTGAACTCGGGCTTGTCGAGGGAGATGGAGCGTCCCTTCTCGGCCATCCCCCAGGAAGAGCATTTCAGCTTGCCGTCCTCGAAATAATCGATTTCCGCGACGCCGCGCGCCTCCAGGGTCGACTGCCGCATCAGCGCGATATGCTCGTCGGAACAGGGGCGCATCGTCAGGCTGGCAACCGATTCCAGCGCAGTGCCAATCTCGTCAAACGATTTGCTGGCGCGTGCCATGGCATTGTCGGCCACGCGCTGCAAGCGTAGCTGTTCCACTTCCCGCGCCCGCATGCCGGAAAAATGCAGGCTGCCCCAGAAGGACAGCAGCACCACCGCGCTGGCGCAAACGACTGCCAGCGCAACGACTTTTTGACGACGATTCAATCCACCTCTCCCCTTGAATGTGCGAATGGCCCGCACGCGCGGGCCATTCGGCGTTGCGGCGTTCCTTACTTCGGCTTGGCCAGCAGCAGCTTGCCCAGCGCTTCAAAGGCGGGCGTGGTGGTCGGGTCGTTGGCTGCGTTGGCCGCCGTCGGCGTGGAGGCGAAGCGCACGATCACCATCTCCGCCTTCGGATCGACATAGATGCGCTGGCCGTACACGCCGCGCGCCATGTAGGCGCCGTGGTCGTTGTGCGTCACCCACCACATGTCGCGGTAGCTCCAGCCTTTCAGCAGGTCGTAGCCGCCCTTGGCGAACAGCTGCTTGTCGCCGCCGCCGCGGATATCCGCCACCGCCGCCTTCGGCAGGATCTGCTGGCCGTTATAGCGGCCGTCGTTGCGCAGCATCTCGCCAAAGCGCGCCAGGTCGCGCAGGCCGGCGCTCAAGCCGCCGCCGGCAAACGGCGTGCCCGTCGAATCGACGCTCATGTAGCTATCCTGCTCGGCGCCGAGCTTTTTCCACACATGCTCGGACAGGTAGTCGTTGACGTTCTGTCCCGTGACCCGGGCGATGAGCCAGCCCAGCACATCGGCATTGACCGTGCGGTAGCCGAATGCCTCGCCATGCCGGCCCTGATGCTGCACCGTTTGCAGATACTCGAAATAGCTGCGCGGCCCCGTGTAATCCTTGGGCTTGGGCAGCGGATTGCCGGCCGCCGCGTGCTGCCACACTTCGGCATGCGGATCGGCATAGTCCTCGCTGAACTTCAGGCCCGTGGTCATGTCGAGCACCTGGCGCACGGTGGCGTCGCCAAACGCCGACTTGCCCAGTTCGGGAATGTACTCGGCCACCTTCCTGGCCGGATCGAGCTTGCCTTCGGCCACCAGCGCCGCGCCCAGGGTGCCCATCACGGACTTCGTCACCGACATGGCGCCATGCTGGCCATTGTCCTTCAGAACGCCGAAATAACGCTCGTACACGATGCGGCCCCGGTGCAGCACCACGATGCCATCCGTGTAATTGGCACCCAGCGACTGCTCCCATGTCATCGTTTCCTTCGCTCCCAGCGGCGTGAAACGCAGGCTGTCGATGTCCTTGCGCAGCGCGCGCTGCAAAGGCAGCGGCGCACCCAGGCCGCGCGACACATTCACCGTCGGCATCAGCTCGCGGAAATGCGACACGCTCCAGCGCAACTGCGGAAACATGAAATAGCTGCCGTCGTCGAAACGGATGATCTTGTCGGCCGGCGGCGGCGAACCCACCATCCATTTCAATGCAGCGGGATCGCTGGCGCCCGCCGACAGGGGCGCGGCATTCGCCGTGGCAGCCGCTTCGGCCGCATGCGCGCCCGTCGGCATGCCGCCCGTCGCAAGGGCCATGCAGCTGGCCGCCAGGGCCATGCGTTTCATACGCGGTAGTAAATTCGGCAGTACGTTCATGCGGTGTTCTCCTGTGATAAAACCAACTACAACTGTCTCAATACATCCAGACGACATTCGCCAGCCAGCCCGTCCAGGTCCTGGCCTGGCCGCCCACCAGCTGGTTGACGCCGGACTGCGCGAACGATGCGCTCACGCCCACGGTCAGGTAGGTATTCGGGTTGATGACGCGCACGTACTTGAGGTAAACATCGTTCGCCAGCATGGGGCGCAGCACGCCCGAGATGACCACCGGCGCATCGCCCGGCACGTCGAGGCGCGTGGCCTGGCCGAACTGCAGCGGGCTGCCCATCTGGTTGGCGCGAACCTGTGCCAGATAGGCGATCACGGTATCCTTCGGCGTCGGGTGCAGCTCGAGCGTGGCCTGCAGCGCATTCACGTTGGAATTGACGAAGACCCAGGTGGCCTTGCTGCCCGAGGCCCAGGCACCCGGCGTGCCTTCGTAGAACAGGGGGTCGAAGCGCTCGTTGCGCGCAGTGCGCGGATCGTCGCCGGAAAAACTCTGGTAGCCCAGGGTGAATTTCGGCGTCCACGCCACATCCGGCAGCGAAAAGCCCCCTTCCGTGCGCCAGCCCCAGGCCCGCATCGGCTGGCGCGTATTCCATTCGCGCGCGCGTCGACGCCGAACCAGCCTTTCGGCAGCACGGCAGGCAGCAAGGGCACGCGCGCATAGCCGTACACGAACTGCAGATCCTTGCGCGCGTCAGGCACGGCCAGCGGCGCGCCGATGCCGCCCAGTGCCGCCTGCGGATAGGCGGCGCGCGAACGCGGCACCTTGCCGTACGCGATGCCCGCCTTGCGGTCATCGGCCAGCGTGTAGCTGGCATCCACGCCCACCAGGCGCGTGCCGCTGTCGTTGTCGGGGTTTTCATTCGGGTCCAGGTAAAACGCCTGGGCGCTGAAAGCATCCTGGCTCACCCTGGCCACGACGGAATTCTGGAAGGCCTTGCGCGGCCCCAGTTTCAGCGCGCCCCGGTCAAAACCGTTCGAGCCGCCATTGGCGATCAGCATGCCGGTGCCGAGGGTGAAATTTTGCGCGCCGGCCGACAGGTCCAGGAGCACACCGGCGCCGCCGAGCGGCATGCGGATGCCGGCGACAAATTCCTCGATCGAGATGCGGCCCGTGTCGCCCGCGCCAAACGGATCGTGGCGCACGGTGCCCGAAGCGACGGCGGACACGCGCGCATACAGCTGCCTGCCATCGGCAAAGTTACGCTTGAAGCCGAGTCCCGGCTTGACGTAGAACTCGTACCAATAGGGCCTGAAATCAAAATCGGGATCGCGCGCCGGCGTGTTCGACAACTTCCAGAACAGATTGCCTTCGCCGGCGATCTGCACGCCCGCTTCGACGGAGCGCGTCAGCTGCCAGTCGGCGCCGATGGACGGTTCGACGGCGGCACGCCGCGCCGCCTCCTTGTCCATCGCGCTCAGGCCATCCGGATCGAGCTGGCCGGCAGCGCCGCACAAGGCACTCCACCCCAGCAGGGCCAGCGCGGCCGAGTGGCGCCGCAGGAACATCGCTTGCGTTGCCATAGGATTCCCTTGCGATAGCGGCCAGTCAATGTGAGCGAATGTTATCAGAGATGCTTTATTTTATTGTTGTAAAGCATCCTATTGTGCGGAGCCGTCCCGTGAGACGACTGTCTCACGGCAAGTCGATGCTGCAGCGCGCCATGCATGGACGGGCGCTTCGTGCTACAAACTGGAAGGACCATAAAAATACCAAAGAGACGGGAGAGTGCCATGCCATACGTCCGCCAGACCAGCCATCTCGACAGGGTGCGCGACCTGATTGCCGGCAGGGTCGTCAATCCGGGCGCCGACATCGCCCGCCTGGCGTCGTCGTATCGCCGCGCGCTGGACGACTACCGCCTCGACCCCGCCTCGACAACGGGGCCGCGCATCCTGACTGGCGCCGAACTGCGCGCGGTGCAGCAGTCAGAAGAAAATTTCTTGCGCTCGACGGGCCAGTGCCTGCCGCAGCTGCACGCCATGGTGCGCGAAGCCGGCTACTGCGTCATCCTGGCCAATGCGCATGGCGTGACGATCGACTACGCGGTTGATGCGGACCAGCGCAAGGAGTTCAAGAAAGCGGGCCTGTACCCGGGTTCGTGCTGGTCGGAAGACGAGGAAGGCACGTGCGGCATCGCCTCCGTGCTGCTTGACCAGGAAGCCATCACGGTGCACAAGACCGACCATTTTCGCGCCGCGTTTACGGGCCTGACCTGCAGCGCGGCCCCCATCTTTTCGCCGCACGGCGACTTGATCGGCGTGCTCGATGCGTCGGCATTGAATTCGCCCGATGCGCGCGACAGCCAGCGCCTGGTGAACCAGCTGGTGCGCCAGAGCGCGACGCTGATCGAGGACGGCTTTTTCCTCAAGTCGTATGGCCACTGCTGCATCCTGCTGGCGCACCGCAACCGCCATTTCGTGGAAGTGCAGCCAGAGATGCTGATCGCCGTCGACGAGCATGGCCATATCGTGGCCGCCAACCGCTGCGCGCGGCACTTCATCGGCGGCATGGATACCCTGCCCCGCCCCGTCGGCGAGGTGCTGGAAGTGCGCGCCGAGCGCCTGTTCGATGCGCGTGCCGGCCACAAGCTGCTGTCGCTGCGCGTGGCGGGCAGCAGC